>JAWALV010000012.1:0-13555 GCA_038886595.1 Candidatus Pacearchaeota archaeon
AACATATCTCATAAATATTTAAAAAAAATATATTTTTAAATTTTTCAAATAAATTTAAATAATACCTGTTCTAAAAAAAAATATGGATAAAAGAGAAATAATAGAGAAATTGTCCCCTTTAGAAAGAAAAGTTTTTCCATATGTTGAGAAGAATATTGATGAAATATGTGAAAAAACCCAGTTAGATAAAACATCTGTATTAAGAGCGTTGTCTCTCCTAAAATCAAAAGGAATAATTGAAATAAATGAAAAAGAAAAAAAATTTGTAGATTTGGGGTTAAATGGTGTTTTATATTCTAGAAAAGGTCTTCCCGAAAGAGTTCTTCTTAAATATTTAGAAAAGAAAAAAGAAATAAGTATTGAGAAAAATGAAATTGAAGAACTTAACGAAAACGAATTTAAAGTTGCTGTAGGTGTTTTGAAGAAAAAAGCTCTTGCTGAAATAAAAAATAAAAAGTTAATTTTAACAGCAAAAGAAAATGAGATTAACAAGAAATTTTTAGAAGAAGAACTTATAGAAAAACTCCCTTTGGACATTGAATCATTAACTCCAGAACAAAAATTCGCGTTTGAAAACTTAAAAAACAGAAAAAACATAATAGAAATAAAAAATTTAAAGGAAATTTCTACTAAACTAACTGAACTTGGCAAATCTATTTCTTTAGATGATTTAAAAGAAGAACTTATTGAAAAGTTAACAACGAAAATGATTAAAACAGCATCTTGGAAAGGAAAAAAATTTAGAGCTTACGATATACACAGCCAAGTTCCAAAAATTTATGGTGGAAAAAGGCATTTTGTAAATCAAGCAATTGATTACGCAAAAAAAATTTGGATAGAAATGGGCTTTAAAGAAATGACAGGCAATATTGTGACAACAAGTTTTTGGAATTTTGATGTTCTATTCACTCCGCAAGACCATCCTGCGAGAGATGTTCAAGATACTTTCTTTATATCTAATATAAAGGGAAAACTTCCTGACAAAAAGTTAGTAGAAGAAGTCAAAAAAGCCCATGAAGGAAACTTAAAGCAAGGGAAAGGTTGGCAGGAAAGATGGGATGAGGAAAAGGCAAAAAAAGTTTGTTTAAGAACACACACTACTTGTATTTCCTCTCAAACATTAAAAAAAATTGCTCAGAAAAAAGAATTTCCCGTAAAATATTTTGCAATAGGAAAATGTTTTAGGAATGAAACTGTTGATTGGAGCCATGGTTTTGAATTCAATCAAACAGAAGGAATTGTCGTTGATGAAAATGCGAATTTCAAGCAACTTTTAGGATATCTAAAAGCATTCTTTGAAAAAATGGGCCACAAAAAGCTGAGATTCAGGCCTCATTATTTCCCTTATACAGAGCCATCTGTTGAAATTGATTCATGGAACGAAGAGAGAAAATGCTGGATTGAAATAGGTGGAGCAGGAATGTTCAGACCAGAGGTTACAATCCCTTTTTTCGGAAAACACATACCTGTTTTGGCTTGGGGCCCAGGCTTTGATAGATTAATAATGAATTATTATGAAATAAAAGATTTAAGAGAGCTTTATAAAAACGATTTAAATAAATTAAGAGAAATGAAATTTTGGATGCTATGACAAACATCACTTTAAATCGCAAAGAAGTTGAAAAACATTTAGGAAAGATTGACGAAGAATTACAAAACAGAATAATTTCAATAGGAATAGAAATAGAGGAATTAAATGAAAAAGAAATTGTTTTAGGAATAACTCCAAACAGACCAGATTTATTGTCTTTGCAAGGTTTTTTGAGAAACATGAATTTTTATCTAGGGAAAAAAAAGCCTTTTACTTATATTGCAAAAGAAAACAAAGAATATGAAGTCATTATAGAGAAATCTGTTAAAGAAGTAAGACCTTTCACAGCTTGTGCTGTTGCAAAAAATTTAAAGTTCAACGATGAAAAAATAAAAGAAATAATTAATATACAGGAAAAATTGCATTTAACCCTTGGAAGAAATAGAAGAAAAGTTGCAATAGGTATTTATCCTTTGGAAAAAATAAAATTTCCAATAAGATTTTTAGCAAAAAAACCAAAAGAGATTGTTTTTAGGCCGCTTGAGTTTGATAAAGAAATAGACGGATTAAAAATTCTAAAAGAACATCCAACTGGAAAAGAATACTCTCATTTGCTAGAAGGAAAAGAAGTTTTTCCTATTTTCGAAGACGCAAACAGGAAAATTTTAAGCATGCCTCCGATAATAAATTCTCATGAAATAGGAAAAATTACTAATGAAACAAAAGATATCTTTATAGAATGTTCTGGATTTAACCCACACTATCTTGGTAAAGTTCTTAATATAATTTGTTGTGCCTTAATAGATATGGGAGCAGAAATTTACAAAGTAAAAATAAAGAAAGGATGGTTTAGTTATTATACACCGGATTTCTCAGAAGAAAGGATAGAATTTACTCTAGAACAGATAAATAACACAATTGGTTTAAACTTAAAAGAAAAAGAAATAGAAAAATTACTTCAAAAGATGGGGATAAAAACAGAAAAAACAAAAAAAAATTTCTTTGCACTTATTCCTCCTTATAGAGTTGATATATTAAATTGGAGCGATGTTGCAGAAGAAGTTGCTATAGCTTACGGTTATGAAAATATTGGTTTTGAAATACCCTCTATTTCTAATATTGCAGAAGAAGACAAAAGTTATGTTATGAAAAGAAAATTAGGAGAAATATTAAACGGCCTTGGTTTTTTAGAATGTTCTTCTTTACATTTAAACACAAAAGAAGAAATTAAAAAAATGAACTATCAATTTAAAGATTTTATTGAAATTGAAAATTCAAAAACAGAGTACAGTACTTTAAGAATTGATTTGATGACAAATATTCTTAAAATATTTTCTGAAAATTCTGACTCGCAATATCCACAAAAAATTTTTGAAATTGGACCTGTTTTCTCCCTAGATAATAATGAAGAAACAGGAATAAAGGAAAAACAAAATTTAGCAATTGCTATATGCGACAATGAAACAAATTTTACTGAAATTAAAAGGGTTTTAGATTATTTGTTTAAAATGATTGACAAAAAATACTTATTAAAAGAAACTGAAAATTCCAATTTTATTTTAGGAAGAGTTGGAAAGATAATTGTAGATGAAAAAGAAATTGGTTTTATCGGAGAAATTGCACCAAGAGTTTTAAAGAATTGGAAAATAAATTTTCCAGTTACTGCTTTGGAAATTTGCATAAATGATTTTTTATTTAATTAAAAGCTTTTTCTCTTAAAAAATGCTCCCAACTTTCGAAGTGTTCTGCTATTGATTCTTCACCTATAATTTCAAAAGTTTTTCTTCCTAATTCTCTATAAAAATAAGGATGTGGTGCTCCTCTTCTTTTATAGAGAGAGTCTAGTGCTTCATAAAAAAAAGATAAGGAAAACAAACAACGAGAAGCAAAATCTTCCCCGACAAAATTATAATCTCTTATTATTAACTTCTTGTCTTTTTTCAAATTATAAACTTTTTCTAAAAAATCAACAGATAAAGGCAAAAATCTTCCTTTATAATTAAAATATTTTTTAAAAAAATTAGCTATTTTGAAAGATTCGTATTCGTCTGCAAAATCTACTCTTGAAAATATTAATTTAATAAAATCGTCATCAATAGGCAAAACAATTTTTTTATCTGATGTAAATTTTTCTAGAATTATTAAAGGTAAAATTTTTTTAAAATCAGTGTCTTCAAATAAATAATCAATCGATCTTTTACTTTTTTCTCCAAATAATAGGTAAAGATTATCTTTCTTCATAAAATATGATATTAAAATATATTAAAAAACATTATTGTAAATAAAAAACAATATTTCCAAAGATTTAAAAAGGTTGTTTTTTTAATTGTTTTATGGTTAAAAAGAAAGAAAAAACAGAAGAAAAAGTAGAAAAAAATAATTTTGATTTAAGAAAAATAAATATTTGGGTAGTTTCCACAATAGCATTATCTTTACTTTTAGTGGTGCTGATATGGGCCAATTTAGGTTTTGGAGGAAATAAAATATCTAAACAAGAAGCTGGAGAAATTCTAAAAGAATTTGCATCATTACAAGGAGCTAATATTGAAATAAAAGATATAAAAGAAACTAGTGGTTTATATGAAGTAAATTTTATTTTTATGGGACAAGAGGGAAAATATTATGTTTCAAAAGACGGTAAATATGTTGGTAGCATGATTGAGTTTAAAGAAATAAAAGAAAGTTTTACAGAACAAGCAATAAAAGAAACACAGAAACAACAAACAATTGAAGCAGGATATTCGGAAGAAGATTTAAAAAAACTAGAAGAATTTAATAAGTGTTTAAGTCAAAAAGGAGTTAAAATTTATGGAGCAAATTGGTGCGGGTGGACTCAAAGATGGGTTTCAACATTGGGAGGAAGCAAAGCAGTTTCACCAATTTATGTTGAATGTACTGAAAATGAAAATTTATGTAATTCAGAAAACATAAGAGGTTATCCTACAACAAAAATAAATGGAAAAGAATACTCTGGACCTAGAACAATAGAAGCGATAGGTAAAGAGGTTGGTTGTCCAATTCCAAACTTAACAGGAGAAATATCAAGCATTAATTCACAAAATACTGTATCTCAATGTTAAGGTAATTACAAAAAAACAAAGATTTAAAAATATAAAATTATAAATAAATTCATTCTTATTTCTCATGGAAGAAGAGTTAAAAAATTCCGTTTTGAAAACAGGTACAAGTATAGTAGGAATTGTTTGTAAAGAAGGGATAGTATTAGCAGGAGATAGAAAAGTAACTGCTGGAGGAAGAATAATAATAAATAAAAATACAAAAAAAGTTGTCCAAATAAATGACTATTTGGTTTTAGCTGCAACTGGAACTGCTTCGGACATAGAAATGATTAGAAAAATATGTGCTGCTGAATTAAAAATAAAAGAATTAAGAGATAAAAAAAGACCTAGTGTAAAAGAAGCTGCAAATTTAATAGCGATGATTGCTTATAGAAATATAAGACAGCCATCAATGATACCTTTTATTGCAGGAACATTGATAGCAGGTTTTAATGAAGACGGAACAACAGAACTCTACACAATAGAACCTGCTGGGAGCGCTTTAAAAGTTGAGGATTATGACGCAAATTTTTCTTCTGGAATGCCTTACATTTTGGGTTTATTGGAGAGACAATATAAAAAAAATATTTCAATAGAAGAAGGAGTAAAACTTGCTGTAGAATCAATAAAAGCGGCCTCAGAAAGAGATACTGGTTCTGGATATGGTGTTGACGTTTTTGTAATAACAAAAAATTCAATAAAACAGGTTTCAAAACAAAAAGCTTCTTTTGAATATAAAGAAGAAAACTAGTTTTTAATGGGAGATATTCTAAAAGCTTTGGAAGATGAATTGCCAAAAGGTGTTGTTGAAAACACTCTTTTTGAAGGCGCTAACATAGTTATTTATACAAAAGACAAAAACTTTTTTCTAGAAGGCGAAACAAAAATAAGAGAAATTGTTAATAAATTAAAAAAAAGAATAGAATTGAGAGCATCAGAAGAAATCTTAACAAAACAAGAAAAAGCTGAAGAAGAAATTAAAAAGATAATTCCAGAGGATGCAGAAATAACACAAATAATTTTTGATATTCAAAGAAGTGTTGTCATAATAGAAGCTAAAAAACCAGGTAGCGTAATAGGAAAAAATGGTGAAATTTTGAAAGAAATAAAAAATAAAACTTTTTGGTTCCCTGTTGTTCAAAGAAGTCCATCTATAAAATCAAAAATAACAGAGAGTATACGTTCTGTTTTATATGCAAATAACAACCAAAGAAAAAAATTTCTTAATGATATCGGCAAAAAAATCTATAAAGAATGGGATCCTTCAAAAGTTGATGAATGGGTAAGATTGACTTTTTTAGGTAGTGGAAGGCAAGTGGGAAGAAGCTCTCTTCTTCTTCAAACTCCTCAGACAAAAATTCTAATTGATTGTGGAATAGATGTATCAGCTCAAAACTCTGATAGATTTCCAATTTTTAACGCTCCAGAATTTGATATAAATGAACTAGATGCCATTGTAATCTCACATGCACATTTAGACCATACGGGACTTCTACCATATTTATTTAAAATGGGTTATAGAGGACCAGTATATATGACAACACCGACAAGAGATTTAGCTGCTTTGTTGGCATTAGATCTAATAGGGGTATCATATAAGCAAGCAAATACCCCTTTATTTTCAGTTTCAGATGTTTCTGAAATGGTAAAACATTCTATTTGTTTAAATTTTAATGAGGTTACAGATATAGCTCCAGATGTAAGAATAACTTTCTACAACTCTGGCCATACTTTAGGTAGTGCGATGGTTCATTTTAACATAGGAAACGGATTACACAATTTTGTTTATACAGGAGATTTAAAATTCGGAAAAACAAGATTGCTTGACCCTGCAATAACCCGTTTTCCTAGAGTTGAAACATTATTAATAGAATCTACTTATGGGGCAAAGGAAAACATCTTTCCATCTAGAAGAGAAACAGAAGAAGAACTAGTTAATTTTATAAAAAAGATTATTTTGAGGGGAGGAAAAGTCTTAATACCAGAACTAGGACTAGGAAGAGCTCAAGAAACAATGTTGGTTCTATATGATTCAATAAATCAAGGAAAAATAGATAAAATACCTATTTACATTGATGGAATGATATGGGATATCAATGCCATTCATACAGTTTATCCTGAATTCCTTTCCCGTAGTGTTATGGATTCTATTTTTCAAGAAAATAATCCTTTCTTATCAGATATATTTAAACAAGTAGGATCCGCTCAAGAAAGAAAAAAAGTCATAGAAGAACCAACCCCTTCTGTAATTCTAGCAACTTCTGGAATGTTGGTTGGCGGTGCTTCTGTAGAGTATTTCAGAGAATTGGCTGACAATGAAAAGAATGGTATTTGTTTTGTATGTTATCAAGGAGCAGGTTCTTTAGGAAGACAAGTTCAAGAAGGTTTAAAAGAAACAAATTTTAATGTAGATGGAAAAGAAGAAAAAGTTCCTATAAAATTAGAGGTAAAAACAATAGAAGGATTCTCTGCGCATAGTTCAAGAAGTGAATTAATGGCTTTTATTTCAAAAATAACTCCAAAACCTAAAAAAATAATAATAAATCATGGAGAACAAACAAGAAGTCTTGATCTAGCCTCATCAATATATAGGACTTTCAAAATAGAAACAATAGTACCAAGAAATTTAGACGCTATTAGATTAAGATAAATAAATAATTTTTTAAAGAAAAAATTTTATTTTAAATTATGAAAAGTTTTAAAGAAATAAAAAATTGGTCTCCGGAAGTAGAAAAACAAATATCTGAAGAATGGAAAAAATTTGCTGATTTTTCTTTCGACGAAAAAACAAAGAAAAAAATTTACTCGATTGATACGCCACCACCTTATGTTAATTCTCCAATACACATGGGACACGCAGTAACATATGCTTTTATGGATTTTTTCGCTCGCTATAAAAGAATGAAAGGATTTGAAGTTTTGTTTCCTCTTGGCCTTGATAATAATGGCCTACCAATAGAAATGGGTGTAGAAAAAAAATACAAAATCTCACCTTTCGATGTTGGTAGAGAAGAATTTATTAAGCTTTGCAGAAAAATGCTCGACGAGGCTGGAACAGAATCAATAGATAGTTTTGCTAAAATAGGCCTATCATTTAATTCATATGAAAAAGGAGAAAATTTAGGGGAAATTTATGAAACAGACTCTCCTTCTTATAGAGCACTAACACAAACAACCTTTATAGAGCTTTACAAAAGAGGTTTAATTTACGAGGACAAAAGAATAAATAATTGGGATCCTAAGTTAAGAACTACTATCGCCGATTCTGAGATTGAATACAAGGAAATTCCTTCTGTTTTTTGCCATGTAAAATGGAAAGTGAAAGAAACAGGAGAAGAAATAATTATCGCAACTACAAGACCAGAGCTTATTTGCACTTGTGGAATGGTTATTTTTAATCCAGAAGATGAAAGATACAAGCATCTTGAAGGAAAAACAGTAATTTCTCCAATCTTTAACGAAGAAGTACCAATAAAAAACCACCCTCTTGCTCAGATAGAAAAGGGCAGCGGGTTAGTTATGATGTGTTCAGCCGGAGATTTGAGCGACATACAATTTTTTAGAGAGATGAAATTAAAACCACGAATTGCCATAAATCCCGACGGAAAAATGAATGAAATTGCTGGTCCATTAAATGGTTTAAAAGTAAAAGAAGCCAGAGAAAAAATAATCTCCATGCTAGAAGAAAAAAATCTTATTGTAAAAAAAGAACAAATTATGCATAGAACACCAATTTCTGAAAGAAGTGGCGCAGAAATAGAATTTATTGAAATGTCTGAACTTTATCTGAAACAATTAGAGTTCAAAGAAGAAATAAAAAAATTATCAAAAAAAATAAAATTTTATCCAGAAAGTGCAAGAAAAATTCTAGAGAATTGGATTGATTCTATTAATATTGATTGGCCAATATCTCGAAGAAGATATTATGCAACACCAGTTCCATTATGGTATTCTGAAAAAAATGGAAAAAAACTTGTTGCTGTTCCGCAAGCTGGAAGATACTATCAACCATGGAAAGAAGAAGTTCCAAAAGACTCCGAAGTTTTTATAGATGGAAAACCGACAGGAAAAAAAGTTTCTGACAAAGAATTTTCCTCTCTTAATTGGATTGGTGATGAAAGAGTTCTAGACACTTGGATGGACTCATCAATTTCTGAACTCTACATTATAGGGTATAAAAGAAAAAATTTTGATTTCAAAAAATTCTTTCCAGTAACATTAAGACCGCAAGGAAAAGAAATAGTTAGAACATGGCTTTATTATACTCTTCTAAGAAGCTATCTTGAGTTAGGAAAAATGCCTTTTGAAGAATGTTGGATACACCAACATGTTTTAGATGAAAAGGGAAGGAAAATGTCAAAATCTTTAGGAAATATTGTTGATCCTCAAGAAATTTTAAGAGATTTTGGAGGAGAAGCCCTAAGATTATGGAGCGCAACTGAAGGAGACCTCTCAAAAGGAGATGTTTGCTGTTCAAAAGAAAGAATAAAAGCAGAGCTTAAAACAATAAATAAAATAATTAATGTTGCTAGATTTATAATACAATTTAAAAAACCAGAAAAAAAACCAAAATTAACAAAAATCGATGAGCTTTTTATCAATTATATTGAAAATCTTACAGAAAAAGTGGAAAAATCTTTTGAAATTTATGAGATACAAGAAGTTGCTAGAGAATTGAGAGAATTTTTATGGGAAATTTTCGCTTCGCATTATATAGAAATAATTAAAGGAAGAGCCTATAATACAAGCAGCCTTTTTTCTGAGGAAGAAAAAAATTCTGCAATTTATTCTCTTTATTACATCTTTGAAAGATTTTTATTGCTTATTTATCCTATTTTACCTAGATTAACTTATTTAATAGCTAAAGACTTTGGATTAAACATCTTAGAAGAAAAATGGCCAGAATCTAAAAAAATAGCTAATGATCTAACTTTTGTTAAAAAAATTATAGTTTTTAACTCTGAAATTTGGAAAAAGAAAAAGGAAAAAGGAATATCTTTAAACTCGCCGATTGAAGAGATTAAAGTGCCAGAAGATTTAAAAGATTTTGAGAGAGATTTGAAGTTTTGCCACAAGATAAAATAATTTTTAATCAACATCTTTTTAAACACTAGTGGATTAGTAAAAATATGATAAACAAAAAAGAGTTGCTTAAAGAACTAAAAGAGAAGTTTGAAGAAACAAAGAAAAATCTTGGTTTTAAAGCAACCTATGAAGAGATTAATAGTATTTCTTATTTAGAAGAAATGGTTTTTTCTCAAGGTTATGTAAGTGAACAATTTTCAAGACAAATGATAAATAGAATAATTGAAAAATACTATTCTTGGTTAAGTGAATTTTACTCTTGGCTTTATCCACAACCACCAGACGCCATTCATATAAATGAAAGCAAAAAACTTTCTTCCGAAGAGAGAAAAGAATTGTTAAATTTAATAGAAAGAATAATGTACTTAATAAGAAAAAACAAAAGAATAGTTTTTGAAGGCCTCAAGAAAGAAGTGGAAGGAAAATTCATAGATGAATTAGTGGAATTTGATAAGAAATATTTCACCCCAATTCTTCTTAAATTTAACAAGAAGTTTGAAGATTCTTGGAAAGAAGAGATAAGCAAGGAGAAGTAATTTGGTTAATAAATTTTTTAAACTCGCGTGCTAGTTTTATAAAGGTTAAAGAGCTAATAAATAAGCTAAAAAAAATTTCACTACTGAAAATTAAAATAGCCCTTTTTTTATCGAAACATTTAAATAAATATAATTTAATCTCAGATATATGGCAAAATTTTTGGATACGACAGGTATTTCGAATGAAATAGCTCAAATAATTAAAGGAGCAAAAGAAAGATTAATTCTCGTAAGTCCGTACTTACAAATTTCTGATAGGTTTAAAGAAATGTTAGAAGACCAAGATAGAATGAAAATAGACATAAGGATTATCTATGGTAAGAGTGAACTTCAACCACAAGAAAACAATTGGTTAAAATCATTAAAATCTGTAAGAACTAGTATTTGTAAAAATTTACACGCTAAATGTTATCTCAATGAAAAAGAAGCATTAATTACTTCTATGAATTTTTATGAATTTTTCTCAGATGAATAATAATGAAATGGGAATTGTAGTATATAAATCAGAAGACCCTCAATTATATAATGACATTAATGAAGAGGTCCAAAGATTGATAAGAATAAGCGAAGAGGTTAAGGTAATAATTGAAAGAATAACTCCAAAAGAAGACTTAATAAAAAATAGAAGCGGTTATTGCATTAAATGTAGGAGTAAGATAAAGCTAGATCCAGAACACCCTTATTGTATGAAAGATTATCAAAAATGGAAAGAATTGGGAGATAAATCACATGTAGAAAATTATGGATTTTGTCATATTTGTGGCAAGTATAATGCTTCTTCTATGGAAAAACCTGCTTGTATGGATTGTTATAAAAAAAATAAAAAATTGTTTGAGAATTTCATAGTCCTGCCATTCTGAAGATTATTCTTTCTAAATTTTTATAATCATAAACCTTTATAAAACCTCAATGATAGAGCTTCTTATGGACGAGGCAGAAAGATATGAGTTTGAAGAAACAATAAAGGAGCTTGAAAGCTATCGAGGGAGGCACACAGAATTGATTTCTGTCTTAATTCCCGACGGATTTAGCATTCACCAAGTAGCCAAGCAAATAGAAGACGAGAAAGGCACTGCAACAAACATCAAGTCAAATTCCACAAGAAAAAACGTCCTTGATGCTCTAGAAAAAATTTCTCGCCAGCTTAAAAATTTTGGACCAACGACACCACAAAATGGCCTGGCTCTTTATGCAGGTAATGTTTCTGAAGTAGAAGGAAAAGAAGACATAAGAGTTTGGACAATTATTCCTCCTAAACCTCTAAAAGTAAGGGCTTATCGTTGCGATCAGACTTTCTTAATTGAACCACTTAAAGAAATGATAGAAAGTGATGATGTTTATGGTTTAATTCTTATTGATAGAAAAGAGGCGACAATTGGTTTGCTCGAAGGAAAATCAATAAAACTAATTGATACTTTGACTTCTGGAATACCTAGTAAATTCAAGACAGGCGGCCAGTCCGCACAAAGATTTCACAGAATAAGAGAAGGAATGGCGAAAGAATTTTTTAGAAGAGTTGCGGAAGCAGCAAAAAAAGCCTTCTTTGATATAAAAAACTTAAAAGGTATTCTTGTTGGCGGCCCAATACCAACAAAAGAAGAATTCTTGCAGGAAGGCGACTTAGTTACTGCCTTAAAAGAAAAAGTCATTGCTGTTAAAGACATAGGAGAAGATGGAATGCCTGGCCTAAAAGCCCTAGTTGATGCTTGCGAAGATGTTTTGCAAGAACAAGAAGTTATAAAACAGAAAAAGATTTTGGATGAGTTTTTTAGAGGATTGAACAAAAATCAGGACAAAATAGCTTACGGAGAAAAAGAAGTAGAACAAAGATTGATTGAAGGTGCTGTCGAAAAGCTAATTCTTTCAAAAACAGCTTTGCCAAGAGAAAAAATCCATCATTTTGAAGAACTTGCAAAAAATATTTCTGCTGAAATTCACCTTGTTTCTAATGAAACTGCCGAAGGAGTTCAATTCGATAATCTTGGCGGAATAGGCGGAATTTTAAGATATTCTGTCTATAATTAAATTCGAAATTCATTTTTACTTTTTATTAATCTCATAGAAATTTGTTTTTGCAAAGACTTTTGTTTTATTTTCTTTTCATTATAATTCGATTCGCAAGATATTCCTGCCCATTGAAAAAGAGTATCTTTTGATTCTAGCTTTCTTAAAATTTCTTCAGTGTCTATATATGGACAAATCCTTCTATAATTACATTTAAAAGAACATACAGAAGTGTCTGTTGTTGGATGAAAATTTCTATCTAATAATAATTTTCTTTTTGCAAGAATTGTTTTAAATAAATCATAAATTTGTTTTGAATCTCTTTTTGTCTTAATAATTACAGATTCTTTTGGAATTTCATTTTCAGATAAACCTTTTTCTTTCATTCTTAAAACAGGAGGAATGTGATGTATTTGTATCTCAATATTTCTAAGAAATTCATCTAAACCGATGCCAAAATATTCTCCATAATAACTCCTTAGAGGAGAACTTTCTTTTTGAAATTCATTCCATAAGGCAAAAGAATAAAAACTAAATTGAAGGTCATTATCTAAAAATTCTTTTTTTAATTCTAAATAACCAGTTTTATGATCTCTTAAAATTAAGGGTGGAAGAAGCTCGTCTATAATTGTCTTATATTTTATTTCCTCCCCTTCAAATATAACCTTTCCTTCCAGAGAAATTTCTGCTTTTCTTTTACCTGTAGAAACTCTTTTTATTTCATCATCTTTTACATATGTCCTATAAATTAATCTTGCCATCTCCTCTGTTTCTTCTATAAATTTTTTACTCCAAAGAACATTCAGAGTTTCTTTATTAACATAGCCCTCCTTAATCTTTCCTTTTTCATAAGCTTCTTTTCTTATATAAGCTAATCTGGATCTAACAACACCAGAAAAAGCGTTTTCATCTTTATACATAGGTATAGGTAAATAAACATTATTTTCTACCTTCCAAAACTTTTCTATTAAATCATGCAATATTTGACCTCTTATAATCTCTGCACCAACATCTCTCTTTAATCTTAAAATACTATAAATAAAATATTGTTTAGGACAAACATCAATTGATTTTAAAGAAGTTTGGCTCCAAAAAGGATTTTCTTCTATGAAAATTTTATCAAAATCTAAACTTCTTAATTGTTCTTCTAAGTCACGGTCTTTCATAAAGAAATTAAAAAACTCTTTTTTAAAAAGAATATTATACTAGAAACTATAAACCTTCTTTTCTAAGCATTTGTTTTATTTCAATAGAAGCTAATTCTTCTTCAACTTCTCCAAGTCTTTTTGTGTAACTTTTTAACATAGAATAATAAACTCTTGTGTCCATATCTCCTTTAA
>JAWALV010000013.1:0-13195 GCA_038886595.1 Candidatus Pacearchaeota archaeon
AAAAAGGATTTATAAAGTCTTTTATTTTTTTATATGTTTAATTATTGCTGAACAACTTGAAGGCTCATTGAGTTTTTTATCCCTGCATTTTATATAAAAAAAATCTGATTCTATTAAAGGAATTATATGTTTTTGTGAAAAATATTTTTTTTCCTTTGGGAGATTTTTACTACATTCTGAGCTTGAATTTGCGAAGACAAAACATTCAGCATCTTCGTCTGTCTTTAAATTTATTTTTCCATCTTGGATGAATACTCTTTGTATATGGGGCGGGGTTGAATCAAAGAAAACAGTAAAATTAAAAGTTTTTTCTTCAACATTTCTTGCTTCGTCTTCACATTTTACATCTATTGAGTAATTTCCTTGTGGAAGAGTTAAAACTTGGTTATGTACAGAATTATTTGTTTCGAAAAAAGATATAAATCTATCTGAAAAATCTTTTATTCTAAAAAAACAAAAAGAGTTCTGCAAACAACCAGATGTTCTAACTGACAAAGTAAAATTATTTTCTTCTATAAAAGTTTTTTGGTTTAATAGATCAATATTAATTCCTTCTTTACATACATTTAAAATATACTCTTTACTTATTGAATTCTCTATTCTTTCTCCTTCTTCACTTTCTTCATTTAATAAATTGGGCTTGTCCTTACACCTAAAATAGAAATTATTTTTACCTTCTTTAAGATCGGTTAAACGAGAAAAACAATACCAATAATTTAAAATAGGAGATTCGGAACAAGTCATATTATTAGGCATCTCATCAAAACCTTCTTTTCCAGTTATTACATCATAATCTTTTATAAATCTGCATTCTGCAGGTTCGTTTAAAGTAATAATGACATCTGTAAAATTAGAACCCCTCTTTAAGAAGCTATTGCTTGGCGGATCGAAAAAAAGAATCTCGGGTGGAGTTAAATCTGGTTCTTTTTTAACTTTTATTCTTACTACAAAAGGTGCTTCATTAACTTGTCCTGCAAAATTCATACATTTAATATAATAATTATTTTCTTCTCCAGCTTTAATAGGGAGAGAAAAGAAAGAATTTTCTTTTAAAAAAGGGTTTAATTCTATTAAATGTTTTTTATAATCAAGTTTTCCTAAATTAAAGTCAATATCGTTTAATATTTCCACAGACATTTCTTCATATGATTTTTCTCTATCTATATCTATCTTACATCTAGCAGGTTTATCAGTTATTATTCCGAAAGTTAGACTTTTCCAAGCAGCAACTTCTTCAGAATTTTTAGATGTTATTTTGAAACTTTGATCTTTTACTTCTGAATATTTATTTTCTTCAGATAAAATCTCATACCAAGGAGATATTTTTGCTTGCCATATATCTTTTATTGAAGCACAATAACCTGGCTCTCCGAATTCTACCATATATCGACAATTACTTCCGATTGATCTGCAACGATATTCTGAACAAGGTCTAACATCGTTATTGCACAATTCGCAATCTCCTTTTTTTGGAGGCATCCAAGATTCGCAATTATATTGCATTACATAATACTCTTCTTCAATATATTCATCAAAAAAACCGACGAAAACAAGATAAGATATGGCAATTGCAAGAGCGATTGGAGCCATTACTGTACCAAAAGAAAGACCTGTAGCACCCGCACCCCAAAAAGTACCATAACCTACAAGAGAAAAAACTCCTGCCGAAAAAGTCCCTCCCGAAACCATTGAAGCAACTCCCACTCCTATAGTCAACCCAACTAAACCACCAACAGCCGCCATGAATTCTGTAAATTTAGCTTGCTTTCCAGGACTCCAATCTTTATCAACTAACATCCCACCAATCATTCCTCCGAGAAAAGACCCTAAGAGAGTAAATGCAATAGTAATTCCAGCTGCTTTAAGATTTGTCATAATCTGAGAGGATTGAGTAGTTGCGGTTGCTCCACTTGTTGGCACTGCTGTTACTCCCAATTCTAGACTTGAAGAAGGAACAATATTATATGGAGATAGTTGAAGAGGTGGAGCAGTAATAGGGGGAAGAGATAGAGTACTTGTTGTTATAGTGACACTTGTAGCACCAGCTCCAGCCGCAGCTCCCTTTCCACTAGCCATTAAAGATAACAAACCAACTCCAGTTCCTAATATCATTCCAAAACCAGAACTAAACTGCGTCAAAAAGCCCTCTTCTGCTTGACTTTGAGAAGCTTGCCCTAGGAGTTTTCTTAAATCTAACGAGTTTGAAGAAATACTCCCAGTAAGAATTAGGTTATCAACATCTTCAGCAGTAAGAACATTTAAAGAGGAAGATTGCAGCGTGCTTAAATTAGTCAAGTTTGATGTTTTTCTTATTATTGAAGTAATATAACTCTGAGGAATTTTATAAGCGGAAGCGTCAAAATTTTCCTTGATTTTTCCCCTTGAATCTACTTTAATTCTTTTAACAGAAAAACCAAAAGAATCTCTAATATTTCCCCCGAATACATTAGTTGAAATACCACATGTTCCAATTGAACGACATCTTTCATTCATTGCTATCATTAAATTAGGTAAGTCGATAGTCTTTATAGATGAATGAACGCCGTTATAATTACACTCCCAATTTTTTTCATCGTCTTTCCATGGATCACAGCCTCCAAATAAAGTACATTCTCTCCATTTTCTACTAACACAAACAAAATTAGCCAGACTACACAAATAGTTAGTCTCGATATTATTTCCGCCATAATTTTTAGATGAAACTTGTTGTCCTTTTTTTTCTGATTTGAAAATTATTTCGTTATTCCAAAATTGAAAACCAGGAGTAAAACGAGGGATGCACCATATAATTCTTTTATTTTCTCCTCTTCCAACTTCACCTGCCTGACCTCTCACCATTCCTTGTTCTTCATTTAACAGATTCTTATTAAAACCAGCAAAAAAAGAACCGTCGCTTCTTTTAAACTTCTCAGGAGAAAAAAAATCATCTATCATTATACATTGAGGATTTTCATCACATTTCATTTTCACCTCTTCATAAGAAGAAGCATCGTTAGCATAAATACAACTTCTCCAATCATTAACCAAACATTTCGCTTGAATAAATTTAGAAACTTCATCTTTATATTCTGCACAAATTTCTTGCATAAAATCAGCACAACCTTCTATAGATATTTCTCCTTCAAAACATGAAGCTATAAAATGTCTTGAACCAACAGGATAAGGAACTTCTAAGGGATTAGTATCATAAACGCACCATTTTTCTCCGTGTTTTCTTTCTCCACAATTTAAATTTTTACAAAAATTTTCTCCATAAATAGGATTCCCTTCTTTTGTCTTTCCTTTAATATATTTAGAACAAACACTTCCTTTAAAATAATCGCAATTTCCACAAGATGAACTTGGATTAGAACAAGATTCTTCTTTTTTAATTGGTCTTTCCCAATAACTCTGATCTTCTGCTCTTGAAGCATCATAAATATTAGCAATATTTCCACAAGAATCAACAAAATAAACTTCATCCTTCCCATCCACGCAAGTTGTTTTTTTTGTTGGTTTACAAATAGTGTTTAACTCTTTTGAAGTACATAAATAACCTGGCCTAAAATCTTTATTTTGACAGTTTTTTCTAGAAGTAAAAACACAAGTTTTTTCTCCAGAGAAATCTTTTGTTTGAGAAAGGCAAGCACCCATTTCTTCTTGATTGACATATTTTAAACAACTATCTGCTCTATTCACTTGAATAAACTTCTTTTCGAAATTATATTTATTAGATATGAGGGTACACTCCCTAGAAGTTGTTAAGGAAACTTGGTTTCCTACAATACAACAACCAACCTGACATTGAGGAATGTTACAACTAATAGAATCGCTCCATTCTCCTCCATTTTCTATACATTTTTCCTTCGGAGAATTGACTGCACAAGTGCCTGTAGAAGGAGAATAACAACAACCTAATTTACACTCTTCCACATAAAAACAAGGAGAAGGAAAAAGAGAGCTCTTACAGATATCCCTATCTAAAAATTTAAGATCTTGACATATTGCTCCTTCTTTTGTTTCCTTGCAACAACCTTTAGGAATATCTAACTGCGCAGAAACTGTTTTTAGATTTGTCTTAGAAATTAAATAAGAAAAGCTAAGAATAGATAAAAGTAAAATTATAATTTCAAATGAAGCTATTTTCTTTTTCATATTCCAGCGGGTAAAACGCAAGTGCGAATAGCAAATTTAATTTCTTTTTGTGGATATTCTTTAGACTTTAAAACATAAACTTTTGTTCCATCTCCAGCTCTAAACTTATCTATTTTTATATCTCTATAAATAAACTGCCATGCTAAATGATCGAAATCACAAAGAGTACTTTCATAATCATTTATTCTTTCGACAGTTCTTAAAATAATAGGTAAGGGGGAGTTTACTTGACCTTCTATTGAAGAAACAAAAAATGAAGTATCTTGTCTAAAAACTTTTATATTGGAATTAAAAGAAAAAGAGATGGTTTTTTCTTCAAAAGAAAGATTTAAAACATAAGAGGAAAAATCAAAAGAATAACCTCTAGCTTCGTAATCTTCTTTTAATTTTAACAAAAACCTAGATAGATCTCTTGCTATTCTATTCTCCATTTTTCTTCTAATAGATTCTATAAATAAAGGAGATTGCTTAATACAAGGAAAATAAAACTCTTCGTTATAGCAGGTATAAGAAATATTTTCTTTGCTATATAAATAGAAAATTTTAAATTCTTGTAAAAATTGCTTTTCTTTAAAAAATTTCTCCTCGTTTTCTTTTATGGATTTTTCTATGAAATTCTTAATTTCCAAAGAAGGTTCCTTTTTATCTCTTATAAAAAAATCTAATCTCGTACTTTTAGAAAAAATAAAAAAAATAAGTAAAACAAAAATAATTAGGCCAATAATTATAAAAATAGTAACTTGGGACCTCTTTTTTATCATTAAATATTAGATATTTTAAGCTATTTAAATTTATTTAGATAAAAAAATTCGCATAAAAAAGATTTATAAAAATGTTTATAAATAGGTCTTACATTTTTTATTTATGAAAGTCAGACTAAAAGACCCAAAAAAGTTTATTGATGCTATAAATATAATTTCAGAACTAGTAGTTGAAGTAAAAATAAAGTTTTCAGAAGAAGGTATATCTATAGATGCAGTAGACCCAGCAAACGTTGCGATGATTATCTTTAAAGTTCCAAAAGAAAGTTTTTCTTTATATGAAACAGAAAATGAAGAAATTTCGATAAATCTTGAAGACCTGAAAAGAATTTTAAAAAGAGCTTATAATTCAAATTTTATAGAATTTGAACAAGAAGATAATAGTTTAAAAATTTATTTTGAAGATTCTTCTAAAAGAATTTTTAATTTGTCTTTAATAGATAATGAAATAGAGCAAAAAAAAGAACCTGTTTTAGATTTTTCTTCTGAGGGAGAAATTTCTACACAAGACTTTTCTCAAACAATAGAAGATTGTTATATCGTAGCCGACTCTTGCGCTTTTATTTCGAGAGAAAGTTTTTTTAGAATAGAAGCCAAAGGAAGTTTAAGCTCTGTAAAAGTTGATTTCTCTAAGAATTATAAATTTACAGGAGAAGCAAAAGCAAAATATTCTTTAGAATATCTAATGAAATTTATAAAAGCAGGAAAAATAGCTGAAAAAGTTAAAATAATGTTCTCTAATAATTATCCTTTGAAGTTAATTTTCGCTGGAGAGAATCTGGGAATTTCTTTTATTTTAGCACCTAGAGTCGATAATGACTAATACTTAAACGCTCGAGGGAGGATTTGAACCCCCGACCCCCGCATATCTCCATTAATAAAGATAATTTCTCCAAACTTGAAATGAGATGAACCTTTCTTTTAAGAAAGGTATTTAGGAGTGCGGTGCTCTATCCAACTGAGCTACTCGAGCTCTAAATTAATAAATAAAAGGTTTTTTAAGAATATTCTTTTTAAGCCCCTAGATGAGGATATTGTCCATAAGGCATAAAAGTTATTTCTCTTATATGGCCAATAAAATCTAAGGCAAATAAAACTGCTTCGGCAACTCTTTTAGGGTTTAATAAAGGAAAGTTTTCTTTTGTGTATTTATAGCCAAATTCTTCTCCAGCTAAAAACATGGCCTCTAAAGTTTCCTCGTTGTCATAAAAACCAGTATCAGTTATACCAGGCATTATTTCTGTTACATATATATTTTCTTTAGTTAAATCCAAAGCAAAACTCCTAGCCATAGAATGAACTGCCGCTTTTTGGATAGCATCTAAAGTATGAAGTCTTTTTGTTCTAATAGAACTTACAGCAGAAATTATTATTAATTTAGTTAGTTTTTGTTCTTTGATCAAAGGTCTTATCTCTTGAATTAAATTTATTAGTGAAGAACAATTAGATTCAACATAAGGGCCAATGGCTTCTGAAGGAATTTCCCATGGAGATAAAGCAACTGTTTCTTTAGGTAAATGAATCCCAGATTGTTTTCCTGACATTCCACCATAGTGAACTATATGAATTGGTAATTTAGTTTTTTCTTTTAACTCTTTTAACTCTTTAACAAAATCTTTAAATTCTTCTTTTTTTAAAAGATTAAACTTTCTATAATAATTTTCTCCTTTTAAGAATTTATTTGATAGGTGCCTTAAACAATTTTCGCAATCTCCCAACATAAAAGGAATATAACCTTTTTCACTTAATAAAATTGAAGTAGCGGCGGGGGAATTAATCTTTGCTTTTTTTCCTTGAGTATGACCCCCTACTATTTCTGCGCTATCAAAATATTTAAATTTAAATTTAGCTTCGTTCATTCCTACACCAGTTATAATCACTATTCCTTTTTTATTCATATGCTATATTCTCCCATCTTTTAGATAAAGAACTATCAAAAGAAAAGATTTTTCTCATATTAAAAGAGGAAGAATATAAAATTTTTCTGTCTCTAACAAAAGGTTTTGATCTCTCTGCCATCCATACAAAAAAATTAAAATGTTTATCATTTTCTAAAAAATATTTTAAATCATTTTTATTAAAATTAGATAAATAAAAAAAATAATCTGGGATAACTTTTTCTTTAATGACTTCTAACAATTTTTCCTCTATAAAATTATTAAAACTTATTCCATCTTTCTCTCCTAACATTTGTATAGCATAAGATCCCAACATCACACCGACATAATTCTTGTCTTCTTGATTAGATTTTCTTAATTTTTCTAAACCTTTTATTCTAATTTCCAAATAAGGAACCAAAGCTAATTCCAAGGGGGAACTCTCTTGACCTTTTGTTTTTAGATAAATTTCTTTAGCAATAGTATAAGCATCATCTGTGCCTTCAAAATTAGCTCTTATCCTACCATTTACTTCTTCTCTTGTAAACCTGGAAAAAGAAAAATGATAATGGAAATTTTTTAACAAATCTTCTAAACTTGAATCTTTTAGTGTGTGTTCTAAATCACTAACATTTTCCATTTCAAGAGAGTTTATTATTTTTATAATATTGTTTGTATTAATATCTTGTCCAAAAATAGCAGTTCCTCTAGCTGCCACTTGATTTCCTACATATTCTGAAGTATTTATTTCTCCATAAGCTAAATCAAATTCAAATCTTGAATAAGGAACAACGCCTTTTGCTCTTTTTACGCCTGCATTGCTTAGTTTTTGCAATAAGTCATAAACTTTGTCTTTATCTATAAAAGGTGGAAGTGAAAAGCTTATTTTTCTAAAATGTTCGTGACCACTCTCTATATTAGTTAATGACTCTCTCCATTGTGGAGAGTAAAAAAGAAGATAACTTAAATCCTTATTTTTTTCTCCTGCATAAACAACCCTACTCTTTGTTGCTCCGAGAGCATCTAAATCCTTTTTAACTTCTTCTATTTTTTCATTTGGTTTAGTGAGTATTATTGTACTAGCACATTGGGCTGCTGCTATTTGTGCTCTTAAACTTTTAACTTCTTCCCAATTAGAAACAGGAACCATAGAAAACACCTTATCTATTTCAAAATCTTCTCTTTTTGAAATAGCTATTTCTTGAACCGTTTGAATAATATCGTAAATATTTGAAGCTCCAGAAGGTTCAATTATAAAATAATCTAAGTTGTTGTCTATTTTTTCTAAATGTTTCTTTAAATCTTGTTTTCTTTCACAACAAACACATCCTGCTTTAAAACTCTTTACATCGCCTTTTATTTTTATTCTTCTAGAATCGTCATTAATAATTCCTAAATCTGAAATTGCAGCACCTAGTCTCGCTATTTTTTCTAATCCGGGAGCTATAGCATTTATAAAAGTTGTTTTTCCCGAACCTAAAGGTCCTGCAGTAAATATAAATTTTACCATTTTGAGGTTATATATAAAAAAGATATTTTATAAATTTTTTTATTTCATGCGGGGAAGAGGATTCGAACCCCTGCAGGCAAAAGCCATCGCGTCCTTAGCGCGACCCGTTTGACCACTCCGGCATCCCCGCTTAAAACATATAAATATAAAAAAACTCGTCTTTTAATATTTTATTTTTACAAAAAATTATTTAAATAAAAAAATAAATTATTATTTATGGTAAAAAATCCATTCGATGAAGAATACAACAGAATAGTTATAAAAGTCCTAACAGAAGGAGAGATTAGATTTGATAAAAGAACTGGACAAACCACTTTAGGTCTACTTGGGGAAAAAGCACACTTTATTATAACAGAATATTTTCCTCTTCTAACAACAAAAAAAATTTTTTTTAAAGGAGTGGTTGAGGAATTATTCTGGAAATTAAGAGGGGAAAAAAATTCTTATGAATTGCACAAGAGAGGAATAAACATATGGGACAGGAATGCTTTTGACTTATATCTAAAAAGAGTAAAAAGCAATCTAAAAGATAAAAAAAATACCGAAGAATGGGAAAAAGAATTTGAAAATTATTTTAAAAAAATGGACAATGAAAATTTTAATCCGGATGATTCTGATTTGGGACCTATTTATGGTTATCAACTAAGACATTGGCAAAAAAAAGAAGGAGGAGAAATAGATCAACTAAAAAAGTTAATAGATAATATAAAAAAAAATCCTGGTGGGCGTTATGCTTTTATGAATTCTTTAAACATTGGAGAACTGGAAAAAATGGCAATAGCTCCTTGTCCTTTTCACCATCAATTCGCTGTTTATGGTGGTTATCTTGATTCGGTTTGTGCACAAAGATCTTGTGATTTATATTTAGGAGTACCTTTTAATATTGCACAAGAAGCTCTTCTTAATATTTTAATTTCGAGAGAGACTAATCTAAAACCTAGAAAACTATCCCATCATTTTTTTGATTTGCATGTTTACATCGGAAATAAACCAAGATCTGAGTTTCTTACAGATAAAAAAAACCTAAAAGAATTTCAAAAAAAAATTAAAAAAATAAATATTTATGAAAAAGAAAAATATTACTTATTAAAAGAATGGTATTTAAATAATGCGCCTAAAGAAACAAAAGAAAATGAAAGAAAAGACCATATACCTTTCTTACTAGAGCAACTAGCAAAAGAACCTAAAGAACCTCCAAAATTATTTATAAAATCAAGTGAAACAATTTTTGAAGTTATAAAAAAGCCTTACGATCAAGTTATTGAACTTATAAATTACTTTCCTCATGAATGGGATTCGAAAGCCAAAATGGCTGCTTAAAATGAATTTGACAATAATTGCTGCAATCTCGGATTTGTATGGAAGAAGAATTATAGGAAAAGAAGGAAAAATTCCATGGAATATACCAGAAGATTTAATAAGATTTAAATATCTTACTTCAGGAAAAGCAGTTATTTATGGAAGAATAACAGCAGAAAACATTTATTCGAGGTTAAATACTCTTCTGCCAAATAGATATAATTTTTTAGTATCTGAAAGTTTAAGAGAAGATTGTGAAATTATTCAGAATTCTAGAAGAAGAGGGGTTTTTGTAGGTTTAAGTAAAAAATTAGATGATGCAATAAATAATGCTTTTTATTACTCAGACGAAATTTATATAGCTGGAGGATTCAAGATATATGAAGAAGCATTAAAAAGAAGAGATTTGAAAAGATTAGAAATAACAGAAATAAAAAAAATCTATGAAGGTGATGTTTTTTTTCCGGAGATAAACTGGAAAGAATGGAACTTAATAAGAAAGATAGAGAAAAAAGAAATAAATTTTCTTTCGTTTTCTAAATAATTTATTTTGAAAGCTCTTTTTTTAGTTCGTTTAAATTTTTATCTAAAACTTTAACAGATTCTCTTAAAATATCACTTGTCGACATCATACCAAAACTTTCTATTACAAAAACTATTTTATCTGTTGATTTTATTTCGACATTTTTAAAATTTATATCATCTTCTTCAAAATCACAAGCCCATTCATTTTTTACTATAACTTCATTGTTTTCTAACGTAAATATTTTTGGATAAACCTCAACCAAAGAAAAATTTTTTTTAGCATCGTTATTTAAATTTATTTTTTTATAAGTATAATAATATATTAATCCAGGAAGATGTCTTGAATGTTCCTTAGCATTCCCGAGAGAAGCTCTTGCTATAAATTCAACTTTTTGACCTTTGTTTAATTTAACTAAAGGTATGTCATTAATAGCTACTAAGTCTTTTCCTAATTGTTGAGATAAAATTTCTTCTCCTTCTTTTTTAGCTTCATATTTTAACGGAATTTCTATAACTTCTCCTTCTTTTAATCTTTCATTTTTTAAAGGAATCATACCTATTCTATGAGCTAATATCTCATCATTAAGAACTGAATCGTTTTTAAAAAACTCTACTTCCTTTATAGCCAAAGTTTTTATTTCAAAAGAACTTCTTCTTATAGCGTTTGCTAAACTTAAATTTAAATCTAAAACCAAAACTTCTTTATCATCCGTTTTTAAAGCCCTCTCCATTTTAAACCCTCCTTCCTCTTCTTCCCCCTTTCTTTTTAGGACCGCCTCTTGGGAATCTAGTTGTATCTATGATAGATAAAATTTTGAATCCTTCTTTAGAAAGAGTTTTTATCACCATATTACCTGATTGTGTTGGACCAGTTTCTCTTGTTTTTCCTCTTATTCTTATATATAAAGATTCTACCCCATAATCTTTTATTAATTCTTTTATTCTTTTAGCTATAAACATCGCTACCGTTGGATCTCCCTTTAGTCTATCATGCTTGGTTATAATTCCCCCAGTTACTCTAGCAACAGTATTCCCAGCCAAATCAGTAACTTGGGCGTGTGTATTATTTGAAGTACTATATATATAAACTATCATTGCTTTTTTTTCTTCTTTAGCCATTTTCTCCAACTTTTATTTTAATTTTATTTTCTTCATCTTTATTTACAAAATAAGAAGGGATATTTACGACCCTATCTCCAACTTTTATTTTTTTGTGCGTTACAAGTTGTCTAGCTTCTTTTATAGTTTTTGCAAAGCCTTTATTAAAAACCACTGTTTGAAGCCTTCTTGATAACCAATCTTCTGTTTTTAAATCTAACGCTTCAACAATATTTTCAATTTTAAAACCTTTCTCTTTTAATCTATTTACAAATTCTTTTTTTTCTTCTTCTGAAGCAGTAATTAATTTTTTAGCTTTTCTTTTAATCACTTTTACCTGAAATTCTGCTTTCCAGATTTCTTTTTTATTTTTTAAACCAAATTTCTGCATAATTCTCTTTTCTTCTGATATTCTCTGAGAATCAAAAGGCTTTTTAGGTCTGGAATATTTTTTTGTTCTTCTTTTTATTCCCATTATTCAGATTTTTTCTTTTTTATACCTCCTCCGCTCTTCATTTTATTTTTTCTAAAATGAGATTTTGTTCTTTGTCCTCTCACTGGTTGTCCTAAAGAGTGTCTAATTCCCTTAAAACTCTTTATTTTTTTCATTCTTTTTATATCAAAATCCATCTGAAGATTTACATCAGTAGAGATTAAATGCCTATCTTTCCCAGTTTCTCTATCTTTTCTTCTGTTTTTTAAAAAAGAAGGAAAATCTTTTTTTTCTATTAGTTCTTCTATTTTTTTTATTTCGTTTTGGTTAAGTTCATTAATTTTTTTATTTTTATCTAAAGATAACTTATTACAAATTGCGTTAGAAACAGACCAAGATATTCCTTTTATTTCTGTTAAACCTTTATAAATTTTAGAATTTCCTTTAATGTCTGTACTTGCTATTCTAATAACACTCTTTAAATTATCTTCTTTCATTTTGTAAATAAATTATACCTCTCATTTTGTGTTAGTTCTTGGAAGATTCTTTTTTCAATTGCTTTTTTAATTTCAGGAATGTTTGGCACCCTTTTATTTATATCATCGAAAGATTCGAAAGGTTTTATTTGTCTTTCCTTGAGCAAATCTTGGCAATGTTTATTTCCAAAACCAGGAAGCAACTCAAAAGTATGGAGTCTTTTGTTTATAGCTTCTGCTTTATTTATAAAATCTATTATTTCCTTTTCATTATTCTTAACATATTCCGATATAATTTCAGGAAGTAAAAGCTTAGCATTTTCTGTCAGTTTTTCTCTATGTAACCTTCCTTTTATAAAATGTATTTTATCTCTTTTTTCACTTCCAATATAAACTTCTTCTTTTGGTTCAAAAGTTGCTCCTTTCCTTGGAGATAAATGAAGCAAAATAAGGTTTTTCTTTCCTATAGCTTGAACCACTGGAAATCTAACTTTTTCTAAAGGGTAGCCGTAAGGTAAAAAATCTAAAACTATTGCATAATCTTCTTTTTCCATTTTTTAATTCCCTCTTAAAACGTTTAAAATTTTATTTATTTCTTCTTCATTTAAAGAAACTTCTGGAAGAACCTTTATAACTTCTTGGGAAGTTTCAGGTAAAAAATTAATTAAACTAATTATATCTTCTTCTTTTAGTTTATATATTTTTAAAGAAAGCAATTTTTCCTTAAGTTCATTTTCTTTTTTTTCATCGTTTTTTATAAAATCTTTAACAAATTTTTTTAATTTTTCAGATTTTTCCGTTTTTTTAGATAACTTGGCTGCTTCTAAATAAGTTATAGGTTTTTTTTCTTTTATCATTTTATTTATTTCTCCTTAAATTAATTGGGTGAATTGCATAATTTTTTAATTTTTTACCTTCTTTTAATTCAATAAGAAAATATTCTCCTCTCTTACCAATTACTCTTCCAATTCTTCCTATAATTCTTTTTGGAAAATTAGATTTCAAAGATTTTTCCTCAACTATGGAAACTTTTTCTCCTTCGTTAAAAGATTTAAAGTATTCACTAAGAGAGATTTTACCTT
>JAWALV010000014.1:0-12844 GCA_038886595.1 Candidatus Pacearchaeota archaeon
ATAATAATAGTTTTTAAATCTTGGGTTTTTATTATTTAATTATATTTAATTAAAATATCGATAAATTTAAAAACTATATTTTTTAGATTAACATATGCCAGGAAATAACATCGAGAGACCTTTAGATTTGTTAAATAATTCTAGAGGAAAAGATATAATTATTCAGTTAAAAAACGGGAAGCAACTTGTTGGAACATTAAAAGCTTTTGACATACATGTAAATATAGTTTTAGAGAATACTAAAGAGATAGAAGATAATAATATAACAAAATCCTATGGTTTAACTTTTGTTAGAGGAGACACTATTGTTTTTATATCCCCAAGTGTTAAAAATTAATATAATCTTCACAATTGACAGCTAAAATTAAAGCCCTCTTCGAAAAAACATTAAAATAATAATTTTCATTAATATTCCATGCAGGAGTTATATGTATACTTTTACATCTTTCTTTTTCCTTTTCACAATCTATAAAATTAATTAAATTTATAATATCTTCTATTTCATTTATTTGTTCTTCTGTTATTTTGGAACCTTTTGTTCCGTAAAGAGTTATATTTTTTTGTTTTATACAATCTTTTAGGGTTATATTCTTCTCCATTATTTTTTCTTCTTTATCTATTTTTATTATCTTTTCTATTCTATCTTTATAATAATATGCAAGAAGTAACAATAAAAAAATAATTAAGAAAAATAAAATTAAAGGGAACATTGTCTTATTTTTTTTCTTTACCATAAAAATTTTAATAATTTTAACTTTTTAAATTTTTTTAGAAAATAAGAATATAATATATTAATCTTCATTCTTTGAACTTTCTTCTTCTATTTCTTCTACTTCTTCTAGCTCTGGAATATTTTCTTCTTCAACTAAAATTTCTTTTTGCGCCTCTTTTATTAATTTTTCTTTTTCTATTTTGTCAATTTCTTCTTCTATTTTTATGGGCATTGGTCTTTCAACACTTATGGGCAAAACTCCTTCTTCCAACTCTTTTTCTGCTATTTTTATAGAATCATAATTTAAGTCTTCCAACTCTTCTTTTGTTAGTTTAATTAAAATTGGAGCATTCATTGATATTTGTAGGGCTCTTGCACCTATTATTCTTGCCTTTTCGTATTTAGTAAATTCTTTTTTATTCATTTTTTATTATTTTTTCTTTAATCTTTTTATATTTTTTATAATATATATCTTCTAAAATATTTAAAATTTTTTCTATTTCCTCTAGTGAAATTGTACCTTGCTTTCCTTTTTGCATTGCATTTATTTTTAAACCTTCTTTAGTTTCTGAAAAAGCTATTGATAATCTATAAAAAGATATTTCTTCTTCTTCTTTTGTTGGATCTATTAAAAGAGAATTTCCTACTTTGTAGAAAGTAAACATTATTGGTATTAGGTCTATATTTAAAGGTATTTTTTCACCCAATTCTTTTTCAATTTTGTTTTCTTTTTCGTTATATTTTGGCATTTTAGCTAAAATCAAAGAGCTTAAAGCAGCAAAACCAAAAGCATCAAGAAGATTTCCATCATTGTTAATAGCATATAAGTCTATATTTATTTGCCAACATTTTTCTCCTTCTTTTATGCATAATTTTTTAAAGTCTATTAATCCGCTTTCTCTTATCCCTCTATCTACTATTCTTGCCATTTCTATTGCATCTATTTTTGGAGGTCCAAGCTCAAATTCTTCATCTGCAATAGGTCCTAATTCAACACCAACAGACATTGATCCTTCGTCAGGACTATCTGGATATGGTTCTGCCACAGAGAATTTTACTCCTGCATATACTTCAGTTTTACCTAAAATAACTGAGCAAGAACCTTCTGAATTCTTACTTATACCAGGAATTATTTTCAAATCTCTTAATTCAAATAAACCTCTCCCATCAATTCTTTTTTCATATTTTTCTAAATAATCTAATATTCTTTTTTTGTTTAAAGAAGGTATTATCATTTTCTTATCTCCTTTCCAGGATTTTTTAAAGCTTCTATTTGAATTTCACTTATCTTTTTTAATGATTTTTTAGCTAAGTTTAATACTTCTTTGAATTCATCAATAGTTATCCTTCCGTCTAACTGTATCAAATATATTTTTTTTGTCAAAGAACCTAGGCAAATAGGTATATCTGTTGAACCTTCACCTTCTTCATAATCTTCTTCTTCTTTATTTACGTCAACAACGAGCGTTTTATCTATTTTCCCGCATGCAACAGCAGAAATCATCTCTTTCATGGGAATTCCTGCATGGGCTAAAGCCATAACTGCGGCATTCAAGCCAGCAACTCTTGTACCAGCATCAGCTTGCGGAATTTGTATTAAAACATCTACAACCGATCCTGGAAACTCGCTAAGATCAACAATTTCTGATAAGGCCCATTCAATAACTTTGTTTATTTCTAAACTTCTTCTAGATGTTCCAGGTTTTACTCTATCCCAAACAGAAAAAGCCATCATTTGATAATTTACTCTTATTATTCCTCTTAAAGGATCTTGCATGTGTTGCGGGTGAAGTGTTCTTGGCCCTCTTACAACAGCAATTGCTCTAGTATTACCTGTTTGAAAAAGAGCGCTTCCATCTGCACTAGGAACAATTCCAACTTTCGCCACTATTGGTCTTATTTCATCAAAATTTCTTCCATCACTTCTTTTTTTATAAGATGATTCTTTTTTACTCATTTTTCTCCTCCAAATTTCTAGCATATTTTTCAACAAGATCTGTTAATCCTGTTAAAAAAGAGTTTTCTTCTACAAATTTTATTATTTTTATTGCTTTTAATTCGTCTTTTATTTCTTTACCTTCTACTGAGATGACACCGTTTTGTCCTATTATTATATTTGTATTAGTAAGTTTTTTAATTAAATTTACCATACTCCCTTCTTTTCCAATTATTCTTGGGACTTTGTAAGGATTTACATTTATAAGTTGCCCATTTTTTAATTTTCCACAACCCCTAAATTTTAAGGATAGTTCTATATTGCTTCCTTGCACTTCTGTTATTTTTGCGTAAACAACATCACCATAGTCCAAATACTCTCTCAGTTCTCCTTTATTTACAAATTTTGGAAATTCATTTAAAGATAAGAACGCTTTATAGTGGCTATCTAAATCTAAGATCCATCCATTATAAGTTATAGATAAAACAGATCCTATAACAAGATTGCCTTTTCTTGGAATATATGCCCCAGATAAAGGAATAACTTTTACTAGAAGACCTTCTATTTCTACTAAACCATATCTAGATGCAATTATCTTTTCATTTTCTTTTCTTACAAAATCTCCAGCTAAGAATTTTTCTCCTTCAACAATAATTTCTCCAGGGACTACTATTTTTCTATTTTCCATAAAAATGAATAATAAAGATTTTGATTTATAAATCTTTGGTTATTTCTTTTATTGACTCAAAATAAGAATTTTCTTCCAATAAATCACATAGAATTTTTTTTAAATATTTTATTTTTATTCTCTTTTGCTTTCCAGAATCTCTTTCCCTAATTGTGACATCTTCGTTTTTCAAAGAATCATAATCTATTGTAACGCAAAAAGGTGCCCCAATAGCATCTAAACGGGAATATCTTCTGCCTATACTTCCAGATTCATCATAAACACAAACAAAATCCTTTAATTCTTTTAAAACTTCTTGAGCTTTTTCAGGAAGCCCATCTTTTTTTACCAAAGGAAAAACACCGACCTCTATCGGAGCTAATTTTGGCGGTAATGAAAGCACTGTTCTTTGTTCGTCTTGTTCTCTTCGAAAAAAAACCAAATCAAGCAAAGCATAAAAAGGCCTATCAACACCAAAAGCGATTTCAATAACATCTGGAATAATTTCTTTTCCGTCTTCTGTTTTTATTTTTAGGTTTTGTTTTGAAAATTTTTCTTGTTGACCTAAATCATAGTTTGTTCTGTCACTTATTCCTACTAATTCTGTCCAACCAAAAGAATTTAATTCAACTTCCAAATCCCAAGTATCATCTGAATAAAAAGCTCTTTCGTCAGAAAAGTGTTGCCTGAACCTTATTTTTTCTTCTTTTATACCAACAGATTTTATAATCTCATATGAAAGCCATAAGTTCCATGAGTATGCTTTATTCTTCAAAATCTTCTTTTTGATTGCCTCTTCTAGAGAAATAATTTCTGGTTTTTTCCCAGATTTTTGCATTTCTTCTGTCCATAAAGGCATTTTCTCCTTTTTTACATTTTCAAACAAAGGAAAGTTTTCTTTCATCTCTTTTGTCAAAAACATCTGTGATTCTGCTTGAGTAAATTCTCTCATTCTTAAAAGATGTTGTCTAGGAGAAATTTCGTTTCTAAAGGCTTTCCCTATTTGAAAAACAGTAAAAGGTAATTTTCCTCTAAAAAAGTTTACATAGTGTTTGAAAGGTAAATAAGTTGTCGTCGCTGTTTCAGGTCTTAAATAAGCTACTGTATCAATACCTATAGTTGTTTTCATCATTAAAGACTGCTTTTTTATTTCTAAGTTTAATCTTCCTTTGCACGATGGACAAAAAATATTTTTTTCTTTTATAATTTCTAAGAGTTCTTCATCTTTCATATGGTCTGCTTCTATTCCAATGATTTCATTTATGAGTTTATCTGCTCTAAAAACAGATTTGCATTTAGAACAAATTATTATTGGATCATTGAAACCTTTTAAATGACCTGAAGCCTGCCAAACAATTTCCGGTGAAATAAGTGGAAATTCTACCTCGAAAAAACCATTTCTTTTGAAAACCTTTCTTATTTGATTTTCTATTTTATTTTTGAGGGCTTTTCCATTTAATCCATAAGAGTAAAAACCTGCAATAGGTCCATAAATTTCTGGCTCGGGACCATAAACAAAATCTTTTTCAGAAAGGTATTTTGTGAATTCTATTTGAATTTTTTTTTCCATAATAAATTAAAATAAAATAAATTTAAAAGCTTTTGCTAAAAAAAGAAAGATTTAAAAATAAACAATTTTTTAATATGGTAAGTTAAGGAGTATAAATTAGATATGAATCGTGCGAAGTTAAATTTTTTTGTTGATTTTTTAGCATTTTTTTCTTTTATTGTTGTAGCAATAACAGGTCTTATAATCTTCTTATTTATACCTTCTGGAATCAGGCAAGGAAGATATATCGAGTTTTTAAATATTCCTAAGTATATTTGGTCACAGATTCATGAATATGCAGGCCTTTTAATGATTTCTTTAGTTATATTTCATTTAATTTTGTACTTGGATTGGATTAAAACAATGACAAAGTCTTTTTTTATTAAAAAATGGGTTATCAACTAAATTTTGGAGGTAAAATGAAACTATTTGTAGGCAATTTGCCTTTTAGCTTTACGGAAGAAGGCTTAAAAGAGCTTTTTTCTTCCTATGGGCCAACAGAAGTTGTTTTGATAAAAAACAATTTTTCTGGAAAGTCTAAGGGATTTGGCTTCGTTGTTATAGAAGCTGATGAAACAGCTAAAAAGGCAATGGAAGAAATGAACGGAAAAGAAGTTGAAGGAAGAGCTTTGAAAGTTGCAGAAGCTCAACCTATGACTGAAAGACCAAAGAGAAACTTCAATAGAAGAGGTTTTGGCGCAAGAAGAAACTTCAAAAGAAGAAGCTTTAATTAAAATAATTATTTACTTTTTATTATTTTTTTTAATTCTTTAAAGTCTTTTATTATATAATCTGGTGAAAATTTTTTTATTTCTTTTAAACTTGACCAAGAACAAGAATTATGTATAGCAACAGAAATACATTTTGCTTTTTTTGCATATATGACGTCAGAAAATCTATCTCCTACATAAATTGTTTCATTTGGTTTTATTTTATATTTTTTCATCAATTTTTTTAACATTTCATCTTTACTAGAAAAAGAATCTGCTCCATATACTTCATCAAATAAATTTTCTATTTTTAATTTTTTTATAGTAACATCTAAAAATTCTCTTTCATTATTTGAAATAATTATTAATTTACAATATTTTTTTAAATTATATAGCGGTTTTATAGAAGAACAAAGTTTTAAGTTGCTAAAATAAATTTTTTTTAACAAATTTTCATAAAAAATATTTTTTAATTTTTTAATTGATTTTTTATCTACTCCTATTTTCAAGAAAAATTCTTCTGTTTTTACTCCTAAAAGTTTTTTTATTTTTGATTTTTCGTATTTATATTCTAACCTATCTAAAACTTCAAAGAAAGTTTTTTCAACTATATCTTTAGTTTCAGTGATAGTGCCATCAAAATCAAAAAAGATTATTTTAATCATAAGAAGAAGTGTTTATTCTGTTGAGTAAGTCTTTAAGTTTAGCTTCATTTTCTTCTTTGTCAGATATTCTTTTTACAATATAATAAGTGTTGCCATCTTTTTCTATTCTTTCAGTTCTTATTTCTCTCAGTAATTTATTCTTAACTTTCTCAGATATTACTACATTTTCATTTGAAAAGTTATTGGCAATCTTTCTTCCATAAGATAGAGAATTATCAGTATTTGTATATTTTAATTTTCCATACTCTAATTTAGATATTATATCTCCTGAATTTATACCAATACCATAATTAATTTTTTCAGATAATTTTTTATTTAATTCGTTTAAAAAATTTGAAATTTCGTAGGAATATTTTATTGCGTTATATTCGTTTTTAAAACTTCTTGTTTTTTTTGGGGAGAAGATAATCAATATCTCATTATCTTTAAATTCTATTGCAGCAGAGTATTTGTTTAGTTCTTTTATTGTTTTATCTATTTTTTCTCTCAAATTTTTTTCAATATTGTTTTTTATTTTAATCACAACAAAAGTTGATTGTTCTTTTGTCCCTTCTATTACTAGAGAAGATTCTGCATCATTTTTTTCATTTTTAATAACTATAAAATCATTTGATTTAGTATATAATCTATTTCTAACTTTTGAACTTATGCTTAACTTATTTGTATCAGTCCTATAACGAAAAAATAAGACAAAAACCAAAGATATTAATAAAAAAGATATAAAAAACCAAACTAAAGGATAGTCTGAAATTACAAAATATTTTTTAGCTTCTTTAACATCTATAACTTTTCCAGTTAATAAAAGCCTTTTTTCCACAGAGTCTTCACCAGCGGTAATTCTAACATCATGTTCTCCGGGACCAGTTAATGTAAATCTTCTCTCTTCTCCTGGAGCGATTGTTAAATTAAGAACTCTTGTTTCCGTGCCTATACTAAAGTTTACTTCTCCTGAGAATAAACCATTGCCTATATTTTTAATAACTACAATCGAGGAGTTTTCAAAAAATTCAAAATCTAATTTTGGCGATTCGACTATTCTTACTTCTCTTTCTTCTTTGATGTTTCCGAAAGAAGAAATTATTTTCCATTTACCAGGGGTTTCATTTAATGCAATTTTTATAGATTCAGAACTTCCAGATTGAATTATTCTTTTTATATTTTTTTTCTTGTCGGGAGAAACAAAGTCTATATTAATTGTCCCATTCATTTCTTTTCCACTTTGATCATAAAGATTTGCTTGATATATCAATTCTTCTCCAGGTTTTATTTCAAGAGAAGATAAAGTTAAAGGAATAGATGTAGCAACTTGATTGATTTTTAAGTTTATTTTTTTTGTTTCAAAATTATTATATTTATTATCTCTTCCTAAATCATAAACAAAAACTTCTAAATTAAAATTTCCTGCTTCCTGATTTTTTTCCGTGATAAAAACTTCTTTTAAGTATCCTTCTTTAATCTCTTTTTCTAATGAAATAATTCCTGAAATTTTGACATATCCTTTAAATTTTTCTCCGTTTTCTTTTATGGCATTTATTTCAAGAACTATACTCTCTCCAGGATTATAAAAAAATTTATCTAATTTTGTATCAACTTTTATTTTGTTTGAAATTTTAAATTTTTGAGAAGAAAAACTTTCACTACCAAGCACAACTTTTAAATAACATTCCCCACTTAAATTTCCAATAAATTGTCTATCTAATATAATTCTCGTGTTTAGTTTTATTTCTTTTCCTACTTCAAAATAATTTTCAGCTCCTTTATAAAAAATTATTGTTTCTTTATCCTCGCCGCAATTTAAAGAATACTCAAAATTTCCAGCAACAGAAGAAGGATTTATTGTTAGGGTTGCTATTATTTCATCTCCTAAATTATATACATTTTTTATATCTGATATTTGTATAGAACCTAAAACAAAGTTAAGAGAGAATACAACTAAAATTATCAGAAATATTTTTCTTGCCATACTTATTAAAGAAAAAATAGGTTTAAAAAGATTATTAAATTATTTGAAAAGTAAAATTTAAATATTTCCTATTTCTATATGTTATTTATGGTTTGGTTTTTGTGCAAAGACGAAAAAGACAAAATTGCAATTAGAGAGGGTTATTTTTTGAGAGAAGATTTAAAAAAAGTTCTTGATGAAAGTGGAGATCCTTATTGGGTTGAAACTCTTATAGAAGAGTTTAAAAAAAATTTCTTCAACGAAAATTTAGAAGAATATTATAATTTTTCAAGATTTATAGATTTTAGACCTGGTTATAAATTTTATTTAACTGAACAAAAGAGAAGATTGGAAGAAGCATATAAACTAAAGAGTTTTAAGTTAGGTAGACCTCTAACTATTGAAGAGCAGGTTCAAGAACTAGAAGAAAATCATATAAGTAAGGATTTTAGAATTTATTTTCTTTTAGAGCATCCAGAATGTTGCGCAATAAATAAAGATAAACTAAATTCTTTCTATAGAGAAGCTTTAGAATGGTTGCTTGTTAATGCCTTCGATTTAAATCCAGAAAAAAAAGATTATTTTTATTTATTAGAGAAGAATAAATCTTTAGTAAGTTAAATTTAAAAATGCTTTAAGCGTCAATTAAGAAATAATAAATTTTAATAAAAAGATGGACGGATTAGATCTTAGAAAATACCAAGATGAAGGATTTATTCAAGAAGTTTTTGGAATGTTAGTTTCTGGAAAGAGCGGTTATAAAACAGTGATAGATAAAAACAAGCCTATTCCTGAATGTAAGAATTGCGGTAAAAAATTATTAAATAACGAAAAATTTTGTCCAGAGTGTGGAACAAAAGTTGATACAGAGGCAAAGAAATAGTTTTTATGAAAAGAATTGCTGTTATTGATAAAGAGAAATGTAAGCCAACAGCTTGTTCTCACGAGTGTTCTAAATTTTGCCCAGTTAATAGACAAGGGTTGGATTGTGTTAAAATAGAAAACAAAGCAAAAATAGATGAGAATCTTTGTATTGGTTGCGGCATATGTATAAAAAAATGTCCTTTTGATGCTATTAGAATAGTAAATTTACCTTTAATAGAAAACCAAAGAGCCATTCATCGTTATGGTATTAATGGCTTCGCTCTTTATGGTTTACCTATTCTAAAGGAAAATTCTATAGTTGGGGTTATAGGTAGAAATGGTATAGGAAAAACTACCGCAATAAATATTCTATCCGGTAAAGAAAAACCAAACTTTGAAGAGGAGATTTTCAAAGAAAATAATTTAAAAGAATTTTTAAGAGGTAATGAGTTAATTAAACATTTTAAAGATATAGAAAAAAAAATAGTATCTTACAAACCACAAAATCTTTCATTTCTCTCAGTGGATTTAAAAGTTATGGATCTTTTATTGCAAAGGGCGGATGAAACAAAGATTAAAAAACTTTCAAAAGAGATCAGGGCAGAATTTCTTCTCGATAAGAACCTAAAAGATCTTTCAGGCGGAGAAATTCAGAAGATAGCAATATTGTTTACTTTTTTGAAAGATGCAGATATTTATTTCTTAGATGAACCCTTGGCTTACTTAGATATAGAAGAAAGATTAAAAATTTCTAATTTTATAAAAAAAAAATCAGAAGGAAAAACAACCCTATTAATTGAGCACGATTTATTGATTATGGACTATTTAACAGAGTATTTAAATATTTTTTTTGGTGTTCAAGGAGTTTATGGTATCGTTTCTGGAATAAAAAGCACTTCTTACGGCATAAATTCTTATTTAGAAGGATTTTTAAGGGAAGAGAATATCTTGATAAGAGACAAACCCTTAAATTTTAATTTTAATAAAAAACATTTAAATGATGGTAAAATAATAGCAAAGTGGCCTTCTTTTCAAAAGAGTTTAGATGCTTTTAAACTCCAGGTTTCAGAAGGAGAAATTAAAGAAGGCCATGTTTATGGTATACTTGGAAAGAATGGTGTTGGCAAAACAACTTTTTTGAAATGTATTGCAGGCATAGATGAAATAGAAAATAAGAAAAAGATTAATTTAAATTTAAAGATTTCTTATAAACCACAGTATTTATTTTCTGATTCCGAAGAAAAAGTTTTTGATGTTGTTTCAAAAGAAAAAATTAAAAAAAATTTATGGTCTTCTTTTGATCTAGAGGTTTTATTTAACAGAAAAATAAAAGATTTATCGGGAGGAGAATTACAAAGATTTTTTATAGCGCAATGCTTATCTAAAGATGCAGATATTTATTTCTTAGATGAACCTTCTGCTTTTTTAGATGTTGAAGAAAGAGTTAGATTAGCTAAAGTAATTAATGATTATATAAAACAAGAAGGGAAGACGGCTTTTGTTATAGATCATGATTTACTATTAATTTCTTATCTTGCAGATTCTATCTTACTTTTCAAAGGCGAAAGAAGTAAATTTGGAAAATTAGATTATGTGCGCGATTTTTTTTCCGGTTTAAGTGATTTACTTAAGGAATTAGATATTACTATAAGAAAAGATAAAGAAATTAATAGGCCAAAAATAAACAAAAAAGATTCTGTTTTAGATAGAGAACAAAAAGAAAAAAATGAATGGGTCGTTTTATAGTCTAAACATGCGCCGACCGGGAATTGAACCCGGCCCGCGAACTTGGGAAGCTCGCATTCTACCGATAAACTATCGGCGCATAATTTTTAATCTTTATTTTTTCTATTTTATTAAAGAGAAATATTTTTAAATGCTTTTCTCTTAATAAAAAAATGGGAAAAAGATATTATTCTTTTTACAAGTATTTTTTATTCATTTTTTCAACTTTTTTTATTCTAACTTTTTTTGTAAATGCAGCTTGTCCTGATAATCAAACTATTTTAAAGCTTTATTCAACTAACAATTCTCATGGTGCTTTATGGAATGATAGTAATTATCAGATAAAGATTTGTTTCAATGAAATATTTGGTATTCAAGGAGATGGCAATAGGATTTGTTATTCTAAAAATAAAGTATTAGGGTTATCTTCTTCAACTAATGCTCATGCAGAAGGACCGAATTTGACTAATTATAATATCAATGTTTGTTATTCAAATCTTTCTTGCAAACTTAGAGATTCTTGTTTAGAAAATGAAAGATGTGTTGTAGAAATCTCAAGTAATACAAATGCGCACCTTTCAATGTGTGGTTTTGGTCAAGGTTATAAAAAGATTTGTTGTAATTTTACCTCAGATAGCCCAGATCCTAGTTTGTCTGAAGCTTTCTGGGGAAATCTAGTGAATGGTTCTAGAATAGATAATATTTCTTTGGGAGGTACTGCTTTAATGAGGGTTATGGTAAATAATTTAACTGAAAACGATGAGCTTAACTTTTCAATCAATAAAAAAATCGATTCTAATTGGGAAAATCTTTGGAATTTTTTCGGTTTATTTAGTTTAAAAAACTTAGAATTAGTACAAGATATTGCTTCTACACCTTTTACAACTCTAATAGATAAAAATATATCTGCTTATAAATTCAAAGTAAAGATATCAAGTCCTTCTCTTTCAAATGAGAAAATTTCTAATGAGCTTAATATACTTCTAGAATCTGAGAATTTTGTTCCAAGGGCCATAATAACTAGTCCACAAGATATGTTTTTATTTACTAATCTTTGTCCAATAGAATTCAAACACGACTCATATGATGAAGATGATTTATTAAAAATAATTTGGGATTTTGGAGATGGAAATATAACAACTGCTGCTAGAAATTATTCTAAGTTTTTAACTCCAAATAAAGGAAATATAAATTACACATATAATAAAAACGGTAATTTTAGAGTCAAGTTGATAGTTATGGAAGAAGATAATAGACAAATAGATATAAATCCTCCACAAGTTGACGAAATATCAATAAATGTTATTAAAGATGGAATAAATTTAGTTCCAATAATATCTTCGCCAAGACATAGTGAAATAAATAGATTTTATAGATTTAATGCTTCTAGAAGTTATGTTGCAAATTGTTCTTCTTCTATAAATAATCCTGATTTTTTTGTTGGAGAAGGAAGTTGCAGGTTGAATTGTTCTTATATTCTAGCACCTGGAGAAAACAAAACAACAAAAGGAAAAGTTTATTTGAGATGGAGATATTCAGAAGACAATAAAGAAACTTGGAGATTTATATGTCCTTTAAACAATCAAGAGTGCAATAGTCAACCAAATTGGGGAGGTTTATTATGGGATGAAGTTAATTATACTGAAATGGGAGGTGTTATCTTTACCATGCCTTTCGCAGAAGCTAAAGAAAGGTGGATAGTTTTAGATATGAGATATGAAAATTAATAAAAAATGAAAAATTTTATATGTAAAATCTGTTTCTGAAATATTAAACTTAAAAGAATAAAACAAAGAGAAGTTAGATGATGAATTAATAAAAATTTATTTGGAGAAAAACAAATTCGAGAATGATAAAAATAAACTAGAGGCTATAAAAGAAGCAAATTTAGCTTTAAAAATAAGAAAACAAGAAAAATTAACTAATAGAAAAATAGCTCAAAAAGTTTTAGATTTATTAAAATGATTTTTTAATTTTCCTATTAAATTAAATAAATTATAATTTTGTTCAGATTGATTTAAGAAAGATTTAGGAATATTAATTAGATTTAATATAAGTTTATTATCGTAAGAAA
>JAWALV010000015.1:0-12807 GCA_038886595.1 Candidatus Pacearchaeota archaeon
CAAAACAATATATCCGACAATTTTTTTATTTTTTTCAGCTTCCAAAATAATTTCTCCTTTGTCAAACAATTTTTTTAAAGTAGGAAAAAAATTAAATTTTTTCTTGTGATAACCAGAAAGAAACTCAACTTTTTCAATATTTTTTAAGTCAATTAACTTTGCTTTTCTTATTAAGATTTTCTTTCCATTCTTATTGCTCTTACTGGTCTAACCAAAAGTTTTCTCTCTTCAAAGCCTAATTTTTCATAAAAACCAATTGATTGAAGCAAAGAGCGAACGAAAACAACTCTTCTTTTTTTCTTTTTAGCTAACTCAAAAAGAAAATTTACAATAAATCTCCCTGCCCCTTTTCCGTGAAATTTTGGATCAACATAAATTGTCGCTATTTCATTTTTTTTAGTTAAACGACCGCTTGCAATTATTTTTTTATTAAGAAAAACAGCAAAAAAATCAGAATTTCCAGAATATTTTTCTAAATTCCTTAAAGAATACTTTTTCTTCAAAAATTCTTTTTCATTGAACTTTTTAGCTATTTCTAAACAAGAATAAATTATTTCTTGAATTCTTTTTAAATAACTTATTTCAACTCTTTTTATTTGAAATTTTTTCATGAACAATAGATAATGCTTTTTTTTGATTTTCAAAAGTTAATTTTTCTAGTGCTTCCTCAAATGTAAGCCAAATATAGGAAGAATGTTCCCTTTTATCAAAAACAACTTTTTCATCTTTAACTTCTGCCGAGAATAAAACAAAACTTTGTCCTATAAAACCCGGTCTATCTCTAAATTTTTTTCCATAATTATATTTTCCAGAAAAATTATATCTTTCAATGTTTATTGGTTTTTGTCCGCATTCCTCAAAAACTTCCCTTTCAACCGCCTCAAACAAGTTTTCTTTTTCTTCAACACCTCCTTTTGGGAATTCCCACCCTACCCAATGTTTTTTTCTTTTAAGTATTAAATAAAGAATTTTTTCCCCTTCTTTTCTATATACAACAACAAAAACTGATTTTCTGTATTTTTCTTTCATTTTATTTTTTCCATATAATAAACAAATTTTTTCCTTTTAAATATCCTCTTTTTTCAATAAAATTATCATTTTATTATTTTTTCTTTCTACAAACATTTCTATTTGACTTACCTTATTCTTTTTCGCATAATCTTCTAGAAACGAAATCAGTTTTTTTCCTACTCTTTTATTCCCATATTTTTTTAGAACACAAATTAATTTAAGATAGATGTATGTTCCGTGCAATTCAAAATTAATAAAGCCTAGAATCTCTTTCTCTCTTTCACATACAAAAGTTTTTTCTTTTTTTATAAATAAATAGAATATTTTTTGAGTATATGTCTTTCTTATCACCTTTTAAATAATTATTTATTTTAATTAAATAAAATATTTTTTTGGCATCTTTCGGCCTAGTTCTTCTTATCTTCCAAATAACAAATCCAATTCATTAAAAACCTTTAAATATCTTACTTATTTAGTTTTCCATAGGAAAATGAGGTACAACATTCTTATTGGTGGTAAGGCTGGGCAGGGAATAAACAAGATTTCAGCATTTTTCTCTAAAATTTTAGTTAAAAAAGGTTTTTATGTTTTTAATTATCGCGATTATCAGTCCTTAATTCGTGGAGGCCATAATTTTAATATTGTTTGTTTTTCTGACAAAAAAATATCCTCTTGCGAAAGAAAAATTGATTTTCTAATTTGCCTAGATGAAAAAACAGAAGAATTTCATAAAAAAAATTTTAATAAAAAAGGAATTATTTTAAGATCTAGCGAGTGCGAAGATCTTAAGATAGATGTTAATATAGCGCTTTCTATAAAACTTGGTAAAATGTTTGGTATTACACTAGAAGAATTCTTGGCAGTTGCTAAAGAGGAATTTCCCCAAAAAGAACAACTAATAAAAGAACTTTATGAAAAAATAAGCGAAGAAAAAAAATTAGAATTAAAAAATCAAAAAAAGGATATAAAACTTATTGATGGGAGTCACGCTGTCGCTAAGGGGGCTTTTGAAAGTGGTTTAGATTTTTATTTAGGATATCCTATGACTCCTGCTACTGGCTTATTGAATGCCTTCATAGAAACACATAACAAATTCTCAAAACCGAATGTTTTGCAACCAGAAAGCGAAATTTCAATCATTAATATGGCTTTGGGAATTTCATTCTCAGGAAAACTTGTTATAGTAGGAACTTCTGGCGGAGGATTTGATTTAATGACAGAAGGTTTAAGTTTTGCAGGCCAGTCAGAAATTCCAATTGTTGTTTATCTAGCTTCAAGGCCGGGACCATCTACAGGAGTCCCAACATATACCTGTCAGCAAGATTTAAATTTGGCTCTTTTTTCTGGGCATGGTGAATTCCCTAGAATTGTTTTAAGCCCTGCTAATCCAGAACAAGCAATAAAAAGAATAAATGAGGCACTTTATTTAGCTGAGAAATTTAGGACCCCTGTTATTTTTTTGACTGAGAAACATTTTGCAGAATCCTTATTTTCTATTGAGAATTTTCCAAAACTGAAAAAGATTGAAGTTAAGAGAAAACTTCCTGGAGATTTTATTGTTAAGGCATCTAGCTATGAACACACTGAAAAAGGCGAAACAACAGAAAACGAAGAAGAAATAAAAAAAGGTTTTGAAAGAAGAATAAAAAAGGAAAAAGAAATTTTGAAAGAAGTTGAAAAGCTTTCCTCATATGAAATTTTTGGCAAAAAAAATTCAAAAAATCTGATTTTTTGTTTTGGAAGTACAAAAAATGTTGTTGAAGATGTTGTCAATTATGAGAATATCGAAGCGAAACTAATACAAATTGTTTATCTGAATCCTTTTTCTGAAAAAATCAAGAACGAAATAAAAAAAGCAAAAAATGTTTTTGTTGTCGAAGAAAACTCAACTTCGCAGCTTTCTAGATTAATAAAAGAAAAAACCGGTTTTGAAATTCCTGAAAAAAACAAGATTTTGAAATACAATGGAAGGCCTTTCTTTTATGATGAACTAAAAGAGATTTTGAAGAAGAAATTAAAATGACGCCTCAAACTCTCATCGCGATAGTTGGACTTGTCTTAATAATTATTGGAAACTTTCTTATTTCAAGCTCGGCCAGGATACGAAGAAGATACACTTATCCTTTGCTTATTGCCGGCGGGATTTGCATGCTAATTTATAGTTTTTATCTCGGAGACAAAATTTTTATAACTCTTCAGTTTGTTTTCATTGCTGCTTCAATAATCGGTCTTATTAAGATAAATGAGGGGCATAGGAGATTAACTAATAATGGGAGATAAAGAAAGAATAAAAATTGAAATAGAAAAATTGAAAGATGAAAAAGAAAATTTGATGTTTGAGTATGGAAATATGCAAACTCTTATTTATAATGTACTTATAATTATTTTAATTATGTTGTTTATTTCTTCTTTAGAGATAATTTATAGAATGAATAATAAAGATACTTTTTTTATAGTCGCCGTTATTTCAAGCTTTGTTATTTTAATTCTTATTTTTATATTAATTTCTTTAGTTACTAGAAAATTGTTGAATAATAAAATAAGTAAAACTCTATACTCTCTTCAACAAAAAATACAAGAAAAATACGGAGAGTTGCTAGAATGAAACCCGCAAACATTAAATCAAACTATCAGATAACTTGGTGCCCGGGATGTCCGAATTTTCTTATTTTGGAAGCTGTGAAGAGAGCAGTTGAAGAGTTAATTAAAGAAGGCCATAAGCAGGAAGATTTTTGCGTCGTTACAGACATTGGTTGCAATTCAAAAATTTATGACTATTTGAATTTGTCAGGAGTTTATGGTTTGCACGGAAGAGCTGTTCCTTTGGCAGAAGGAATAAAGATGGGAAATCCAAATCTTAAAGTGCTTGCTTTTCAGGGCGATGGCGGGGCCTATGCAGAAGGAATAGAGCATTTAATTCATGCAATAAGACACAACACAAACATAACTTTGATTGTTCATAATAACGAGGCATTTTCATTGACAACAGGTCAAATGACTCCAACAACACCTTTCGGCAAAAAAACAAAAAACGAGCCAACAGGAAACAAAATTCTTCCTTTGAATCCAATAAAGCTTGCTCTTTCTTCTAATGCGAAGTTTGTTGCGCGTTGCAATCCTTATGACATTGAGGACACAAAAAGAATTTTGAAAAAAGCAATTCTTTATGATGGTTTTTCTTTCGTCGAAATAATTCAGAAATGCTTGATTTTCAGTCCAGACATGGCAGAGCTAGAAAAAAACTTCTACAAAATTGAGGACAACAAAAACATTGAAAAGGCCTGGCAGCTCGCCGACGAATGGGATTATTCTTCAAAAGACAAGAATATTGCGATTGGAATTTTGTTCGAGGCGTGAAGTTTTGTAGGGGATGAAAATTTTGTTGAATCTTAAAAATTCTTATTAAGATCCTTCGATAACAAAAACCCTATCTTTATAAACCTCGCAAACTTAAATGTTTTATGGTAAAAGAAAAAGCAACTGCTTTTGTCAAAGAATTCAAGGACTTCTTGAAAGAGTACAAAGTTATTGGGCTTGGAATTGCTGTAATGATGAGCCTTGCCGCAAACACTTTTGTTAAATCATTTGTTGATAAATAATTATACCTGAAAATTGACCCCTAAAACCTTTATTCTCCACAGAAATAGAGGTTAATATAATTCCTTTTTTTTATTATAGAATTAACCTAAAAACTTTATAAAAAAATTAGTTAACAAAAATAAAATTATATTAACCACTTTTAACTGCTATTTAAAGGTTTTTTGTAGCTAAAAAAAGGCTTCTGAAGGCCGTTTTTGGAGCTAAAGTTTATATTTTGTCTAAGATGTCCAAGATGTCCAAGATGTTTTGCTCTTAATCCTAATATTTAGATGTCAGTAGAGCATATAAGCATCTCTTAAAAGCTTACCATAAAGTTTAAAAGTTTGATTAAGTATAGACTAATAACTTTATGGCTAAAAAAAGATAACGCCATAGAGGTAGAAAAAACAATACCCGCCATAGCTCAATGGTAGAGCACGCGGCTGTAGATAGCTAGCGCTGACTTTCCTTCGGGAAGAGAGTGAAGCGCGATAAGGGCAGTTTCATTGAAATTGCTGTTCAACAGAACCCGCGGTACCCCAGTTCGATTCTGGGTGGCGGGATTTTTATGATTTAAAACATTCATATAAAATTTTTATAACTTTAATATTTCTAGTTACTTTATAGTAGTCAAAAATAGAAAAATTTAAAAATTATTTTATTAATAAAAATAGTAAAACAATGGAAAAATATATTCCTAAAATAATAAGTGTATCTCCAGATAGAATAATTCCTTATCATTTTGTTTTATCTGTAAAAAAAGAACTTATAGAAGATTATAAAAGAGGTAATTACATTCCTCCAATTCCTATTATATCTGCTCCAAAAGAATTTAGGAAAGAAGGAGATTATATAAACTATAATGGGCATCATAGAACGCTAGCGGCAAAATTAGCAAAAGTTTTTCCTCTTTGTATTTTATTAGATAATTGGGAAGACATAGAATATCTTATAAAAAATCCTCCTATTTGGAACGGACAAATTTATCCAGAGCTTATAGAAGGTTTAGAAAAAAATTTTGAAGCTCATAAAAACTTTATAATTTCGGAAGCTAAAAGATTAAAGGATCTTAGGAGAATTGCAAACGAAAAAAGAATAAATATTAATTAAATAAAAAAATCTTTAAATTCTTTTTTTGAAAAATAATCATGAGGGTTTTTATCTGTTTAGAAATTCCAAAAGAAATAAAAAAAATAATAAAAAAAATCCAAGAAGATCTTCCAGAATTCGAAGGCAAAAAAACAGAAGAAGAAAATTTACATTTAACTTTAAAGTTTTTAGGAGAAGTAAACTCAGAAATTTTGAAAAAAATAAAAGAAAGTTTATCTAAAATAAGGTTTAAAAAATTCAAAGCTAAACTGGGAAAGATTGGTGTTTTTGATGATAATTTTGTTAGAATAGTGTGGATAAAAGTAGAAAATTGCAACGATCTTCAAAAGGAAATTGACGAAAATCTTTATGATATTTTTGAAAAAGAAAGGAGATTCATATCACATTTAACTATTGCAAGAGTTAAAAAATTAAAAAACAAAAATGACTTCCTAAGAAAATTAGAACTTATAGAATTTTCAAAAAATGATTTTTTGGTTGACTCATTTTATCTAAAAGAATCTATATTGACAAAAGAAAAACCTATTTATACTAATTTGGGTGTCTATTTTTTAAGTTAAAATATATTTTCTTCAGATAAATCTTTTTCTTTTATAGATTTTATAGCTTTTTTTATGTTCTCATTAAGTTGTTTCATTGAATCCTCTAATTGTTCTTTATTCTTAGTTCCAGTACAAACAAACTTCCCGTTAGTGAAAAGTAAGAATGTAGCTGTTGGTTTTATTAATTTATAAACGAGGCCTGGAAATTGCTCTGGTTCATATTCTGTATTTTCTAATTCTAAAGATAAAAGGTTTAAATTTAAATTCAACTCTATTTCTCCAGAAGCAACAATGTTTTGAACAGTTATTCTTGGTACAATGGTTACTTTAACACCTATTTTTTTTAGTTGTTTTATTACTTGATTTACAACTTCCCTTACTTGATTTACCGATTTTACTCCTGTACAAACAAGTTTTCCAGAAGAGAAAACTAAAACCGCAGATTTTGGATTTTTTATTCTTAAAACCAAACCTGGAAAAGTTTCAGGGTCATATTCTGTGTTTGGATGCATTTTTGCTAATTTTGATAGAGAAATCTCGGTTTCAAGCGAAGTTGTAGCAACAATATTTTGAACAGATAATTTGTTTTTTTTAACCATTTAATTTTTTAGTTTATGTTTATTTAAAAAGCTTTCTTTTATAGCCCCACCAGGATTCGAACCTGGGCCACAGGCTCCAAAGGCCTGTATCCTTGACCGCTAGACGATGGGGCTCTAATTTTAATAACTAATAAAGATTTTTAAGGATTTCTTATTTCCATAAAACATCAACCATGTCTGTTCTTTTTTTAGGATTAAAATCTACTTTATCAATTTCAGAAGGTTTATAAAAAATTCCTCTTTTAAACATTTTTAAACCTAAATAAGCTATCATTGCTCCATTATCAACAAGAAATTTTTTTTCTGGAATGAAAAGTTTACATCCTCTTTCTTCACACATTATTCTACACATTTCTTGAAGACGGGAATTGCAGGCCACTCCTCCTCCCAAAACAAGTTCTTTTTTTCCTAAATGAGCGATAGCTCTTTCACTGGCCTCGACCAACATAGAAAAGATAGTTTCTTGCATCGAAAATGATAAGTCTTCAATTTTTTCTCCTTTATTTTTTAAGTGTATTAATTTAGTCAAAATACCTGAAAAAGAAATATCCATTCCTTTTATTGAATAAGGAAGTTCAATATATTTTTTACCTTTTTTTGCCAATTCTTCTATTTTTGGTCCACCTGGAAAACCTATTCCAACTTCTCTTGCAAAACAATCAATAAAATTCCCTACTCCTAAATCTAAAGTTTCTCCGAAAACCCTATATTTTTTTCCTTCATAAGCAATTATTTGTGTATTTGCTCCAGAAACATATAATAAGACAGGATCTTTCGATCCGCAAATTTCTCCTATTTCTAAATGGGCAATGCAATGATTTACTCCAACAATAGGAATTTTTAGTTTCTTTGCCAATTTTTTAGTAAACTCTGTTCCAACAGAAAGACAAGGAGCTAATCCAGGAGAATCAGAAAAAGCTATTGCAATTATTTCTTCTTCCGAAATTTTTGTTTCTTTTAAACTTTTTTGAAATAAATTATAGGAAACTTTTTTGTGGTGTTCTGCTGCTTCAGAAGGAACTATTCCCCCTCTTTCTGTTGTAAAAACATCCTTTAAATTAGATACAATATTAAAATTTTCATCTATAATTCCAACACCGAAAGTATGCGCTGTTGTTTCTATTCCAATAAGGTATTTTTTCTTTTTCATAAAATTTAGAGAGAAAAAAAGCTTATATATATTTCTATCTATAAATATAGTAAGTTTTTTATAGTAATTTTTCTTTTTTGTGAAATGTTAAAAGAAAAAAAACTTTTTGTTGGAGATAAAGTTAAATTTAAATGTAGAGATAAAGATTGGGAAGGAATTGTTTTAGAGAGTTTTGATCCAGAAATAATTTTATTAAAATTGCCTTCTGGTTATAATATTGGTATAAGAGAAAGAGAAATTATAGATGTTGATGTTATAGAGAGAGCAAAAACAGAAGAAAAAGAGAAATTTAAATTAGAAAAAAATGATAATCTCCCAAATGTTGTCTTAATAATTACTGGTGGAACTATTTCTTCTAGACTAGACACTAAAACTGGTGGGGTAATTCCAAGTTCTGAAGAAGATATATTAAATATTTCTCCCGAAATAAAAAAAATTTGTAACATATACAAAATAGAAAAACCTTTTTTGAAATTTTCAGAGGATATGTGTTTTGGAGATTGGAAAAAGATAGCAGAAATATGTGAAAAATATTTAAATGATGATAAAGTTTCTGGTGTTGTTGTAACACATGGAACAGACTTTTTACATTATTCTGCTTCTGCTTTATCCTTCATGTTAGGAAAATTAAATAAGCCTGTCGCTTTAACCTACTCACAAAGAAGTATAGATAGGGCTTCTACAGACGCCGCATTGAACTTATACTGTGCTTTTAAATACGCAATTTCAGATATAGCTGAAGTAGCAATTGTAGGTCATAAAGATTTAAATGATGATTTTTGTCTAGCAATGCCTGGAACAAGAGTTAGAAAAATGCACACATCAAGAAGAGACACTTTTAAAGTTATTAATTCAGAACCTATAGCAGAGATTTCGATAGACTCTTTTAATATTTTAAAAAGTTTTAATGCTAGAGATAAGAAAAAAAAGATAAAAGCAAATACGCAGTATTCAGAAAAAGTTGCTTTAGTAAAGATCTATCCTGGCCAAGATCCTTCTGTTTTAGAATATTACAAAGAAAAACAATATAAAGGAATTGTTTTAGAGCTTGCAGGACTGGGACAGGTTCCTTCAACAAATTCAAAATATAATTTTTTACCAACCATTAAAAAAATTGTTGATAGCGGAGTAATTGTTTGTGGTACAGCCCAAACTATTTATGGTTCTTTAAATCTAAATGTTTATTCTAATGGGAGAGAGTTATTAAAAACAGGCATAGTTCCTTTAAAAGACATGCTTTCTGAAACTGCTTTTGTTAAACTTTCTTGGTTATTGGGACAAAAGTCTTTATATGGAAAATTAGAAGAGATTAAGAAAAAAATGTTAGAAAATTTTGTTGGAGAAATAAGTGATTATTGAATAAAAATATTGTTATAACAAAAAGAATTTCTAAAATTATCTTCACATCTTATAAAATAATTTTCTCCCTTTCTTATTTTAAACCTTAATTCTCTTTCTTTTACTTTTTCCATTCTAGTTCCGTTAAATAAAACAGAGTCACAGTTTTTTTCAGATATCATACAAGAAGAGTTCTCATCTAAAACTATCTTTAAGAAACCTTTATCGTTGTAAATTCTAATTATTTTTGGAGGATAATTGTCTTTTAATAAATTAAATTCATAACTTAAATTTGCTTTATTATTCGCTATATCTTCACAAAAAATTTCAATTGTATAGGTTCCTTCATTTATATTAAACAAATTATCAGAATGTAATGAAGCATTTGTGCTGTTGAATTTTTTCCAAGAAGATAAAAAATCCTCAAAAGCCAATCTCCATTTGCAAATAGCCTTGCCATTTTCTGCACCATCTGAAGTTCTTATATTGAAAGGAACTGTTCTATTATTTAGTTCTATAAAAATTTCTTTTTTTAGAGAAATATTAGAAATTAGGAGTTCTTTTGAAGGTTTTAAGACATATTCAATAGCTCTATCATTTTCATTTCTACTATAAAATTCATCTTCTTTTTCTTCAAGCCAAGGTTGGTCTTTGCAATTTATAAAGAATTTAGTTTCTTTTCCTATTTCTTCTGAAATCAAATTGCCTTCGCACCAATAACCATTAATTATGTTTTCTTCCTTGACTTCAGTATCACAAGAAAACTTATTTTTGTTTTCATTTATTTCATTTTCTTCTAGCATTTCTTCAAAACCTTTGTTTTCTAAACTCCAATAACATTCGGCAGGTTCACTAAGTCTGAATTTTATTTTCTTTTCTTTTTTATTAAATTCAAAATAAGAGTTTGTTGGAGGAATAAAATCAAGTATTGAAGGAGGCAATTTATCAGGAGTTTGCATAACATCCAAATCTAATTTAACTTCTTTTACATTTCCAGCCAAATCTTCACACATTATAAAAAAACTATATTTTCCATCTCTATTTATAAATGGGTAAATTTTTATATCTTCCTCTTCAATTATTTTACCTGGAAGAGACAATATAAATTCATGAATCCTATCTATTTTTTTAGTTGTCTCATATTTCATGTTTTCAATATTCATTCTTCCAGAAGTTAAATCAAATTTGCAATAACTATCTTCATTTGTTTCTATTTTTATTTTTACAGAGCTAAAAGGAGGTATTGGATTTTTTGGGTCTTGGTCAATATTGATTTCTGGAGGTGTTAAGTCATCTTTAGAATAACATAAACCTTTTTCAAAATCTAATCTTCTAAAACCGCAGTTTTTTCCTATTGAGCCACATTTATATTCTGTGCAAGGTAGACCATCTGATCCACATAAAGAACAATTTACTTTTCCTAAAATTTCATTCCAAGACTTACATTCAAAAGGATAAATAAAACTAATTTCTTTTTTAGATATTGATTTTACGGGAATTTTTGTGAAATTGGCTTTTGTTCCACTCAAAAAATTTAACCAATTATTTTTTAAACCGCAATCTCCTATAGAAGAACATCTTTCATTTAGAATTTCTAAGGTTTTTTCTTCTATTGGAATTTTATTAGACTTTCTTTTTTGAACATCGGAAACTAAAGAGGAATAAATATTATTGAAAAGAAACCCGTTTGTATCTGGGCCAGACCAACCATAATCTATAAGTAAACCTAAAACTTTTTCATTGTTTAACCTGAAACCCTTTCTAGAAAAAAAGTTTATTTCTTTATTATAATCTCCTATTGAACAAATGTTTGTCCTCTTTCTATTATTAAAATTATCACCAGGAGAAATTTTTGGCAAACATAATTCTAGATTTAAGTTATTTATGGCTTCATTATTGAGATTATATTCGCAAATTTCTTCTTGACTTTTTTCTATATATTGTCTTCTTTCATTTTCTGTTGTTTTTTTATCGCAAACGTAAAAACATTCTGAAAATTTTGAACTTATTACTTTCTCGCCAACTTTAAAAAAATAATAATTTATTTTTTCTTTAGATTTTTTTTCAACACAGACATAAAGACATGGTTGATTTGCAAAATTTATTGAATTTAATGAGTTAAGATAATTTTTATTGATGTAATTACAACCAAAAAAGCAAAAACTTTCTCTTCTATTTATTTTATTACAAAAATAATCACAATTTAAATTAGTTTCTATATTTTTTTTAGTACAAATTATATTTGGATTGAATACATAACAAAATTCAGTGTTGCATTTACTTTCATCGATTTTTTTATTGGTTATTGGGTCTGGTTCTTCTAAATTAGCATCTAAACAACTATCCCAAGGGTTTTCGACACACTTTGCATTCTTTTTATTTGCATCAGGTATACAAATACCTCTTCTATAATCCATACAGTTCTCTGTTATTATTTCACCATCAATACAAATTTGTCTATAAAAAATACTACCTACTTTTTCTTTGAAGTGAGTTTTTTTTCCTTCATAACTAGTAAAATTTAATTTTCTTATATCTTCAAAAAAGATTTTTCCATCTAAACCAATACACCAACTTTCCCCACTCATTCTAAGATTTCCTTCTTTGTCTATACAACCAACATTCCCACAATATGCATTATTTGAATTTTTTTGTTTACAAATTTTTCCTTCATCATAATTACACACTTCAAACAAAGAGTCTCTATTTCCACACGAATCTAAAAAATAAACATTTCCATCCTGAAAACATTTTGTTTTGTTTGTCTTTACACAAGTAGTATTTAAAGAAGGATGGGAACAAGATATATTTTCATGGAACTTTCCCCCTACACATTTGTTTTTTTCTATAAAGGAACATCTTCTATCATTATAGACACAAGCACCAGTATTTGCTTGAGAAAAATAATTAAAACATTGTTCTTGATTTATAGCTTCTCTCCAATCAGTATTAAAACCAAAATAAGCGGAATAAAACTCGCAATTTTTCTTTGTTGTAAATAATACAGATAAACCTAAAAAACAACAACCTTTAGAACATTCATTTTTAGAGCTACATGAACCTTCTGTAAAAAGACCTCCATTTTTCGTACAAGTAGGCTCACTAACTCTTTCAGAACATAATCCGTTCTCTTCATAAAAACAACAACCTTGTGCTTTGACATTAATAATAAAAAAAATTACAAAAATTGATAAGATAATTATTTTTTTCATTTTTTAACACAATTTCTAACTGCAAAATAAAGATTTGATTTATTTTCGTAATCTTTTATGTTATATATTTTTTCACCTTCAATTCCTTTAACAATAGATATTTTATAATCTGGGTATTTTAGATGAAAAACCTCAAAATTAATATCACATTCTTCTTGAGGACAATCACAACTAACTTCTTCATTTATTATGTCATTAGAAATCTCTATAAAACCGTATAATCTTGATTTTATATTAAAATCAAACATTTCAAAGGAAACCTTGTT
>JAWALV010000016.1:0-11886 GCA_038886595.1 Candidatus Pacearchaeota archaeon
AAAAGAAACAAATATAAGAATATAAAACAATATATTTATAAAGAGATAAATTTTAATTTTTTTATGAAAAAAATTCTAATAATAATTTTAGTAAGTATAAGTTTATTTAGTTTAATAAGTGCTTCAGATAGTTGCCAATTAAAATTATCTTTATTAAATCAGGAACCATATCCTGCCGTTCCAGGAGATTATGTAAAAATAGTTTTTAATGTCAATGGAATTCAATCAAGAGAATGTGGTGAAGTCTCTCTCCAACTAATGGAAAAGTATCCTTTAGTTTTTGATCCTGGTTTTAACCCAATAAAAACAATTGATTCTGGAACATTTGCAAGAGGTTTTTCAAACAATTGGATAGTTCCATATAAGATAAGAATAGATAAAGACGCTATCGATGGAGATGCCGAAATAGAAGTTTCTTATTCAACAAGAGGTCAAAAAGATTTTAAGATTTCTCAAAATTTTAAAATAAAAATAGAAGAAGTAAAAGCAGATTTTGATGTTTTTGTAAAAAATTATGATTATTCCACAAAAAGATTAACACTAGAAGTGATAAATTTAGGAAAAAAAGATGTCTATTCATTAACATTAACAATTCCTCAACAAGAAAATATAAAGGTTTTGGGAGGAAATAAAAATATTCTAGGAGATATAGATTCAAAAGATTATACCTCAACAGATTTCTATGCTAATCCTAAAAACGGAAAAATAAAAGTTTTAATAGAATATATTGATATTATTGGTGAAAGAAGATCTTTAGAAAAAGAAATAGAATTTAATTCATATCTTTTTGAACATACAATTAAAAAAGAAAGATCTATTAATAATTACTATATCATTGGGGCAATTTCTATTTTATTTTTTTTTGTATTATTTCTTTATAAAAGAAAAAAGAAAAAATAATTCTTTAAAAAGTTTTTTTAAAGGTAGAATTTTATAAAAAAAGATGAGAAAAAAAATACTTTTAGCTATGTCGGGAGGAGTTGATTCTAGCGTAGCTGCTTTAATATTAAAAAGAAAAGGTTTTGAAGTGATAGGTGTTTTTTTAAAAATGTGGTCAAATGAAGATGAATTAAATAATTGTAATTGGATAGAGGATAGAAAAACTGCATTTAAAATAGCAGCAAAAATAGAAATACCTCTTTTGACTTATGATTTTGAGAGTTTATATAAAGAGGAAGTGATAAAAGAAATGTTTGAAAATTATCGAAAAGGAATAACTCCAAATCCTGATATAGATTGTAATAAGAAAATAAAATTTCCTTTACTTCTGAAATTGTCTAAAAAATTAAAATGTGATTATATAAGTACTGGACATTATATAAGAATAAAAAAAGACAAACAAAAAAAATTAATTCATGTGTATCGGGCTTTAGATGAAAAAAAAGATCAAAGTTATTTTCTTTATAAATTAGACCAAAAAACATTAACTAAGTGTTTGTTTCCAATAGGAGATTTAAAAAAAGAAGAAGTTAGAAAAATTGCTAAAAAACAAGGTTTTGAGAATTATAACAAAAAAGGAACTGTAGGAATATGTTTTATAGGAAAAATAAATTTTAAGAAATTTTTAGAAACGAAGATTAAAAATAAAAGAGGTGAGATAAAAGACCCTGAAGGAAAAACTATCGGCTACCATGATGGTGTTTTCTATTATACAATAGGTCAAAGGTTAGGAGGAAGATTAGGAGATGTTTTTATTAAAAAAGAAAAAGGTATTATGAAGAGATGGTATGTAGCTAGAAAAGATATAGAAAAAAATGAGATAATAGCAGCTCCAGATGGACACCCTCTTTTATTTAAAAAATTCATAAAATTAAAAGAAGTTCATTGGATTTCAGAGAAACCAAATCTAAATGATAATTTTCACGTAAGAATAAGGCAGCAAGGAGAATTATTGAATGCGAAGATAGTTAAAAATAAAGAAGATTTTATTATAGAACTGGAAGAACCTGCTTTTGGAGTTAGTCCTGGTCAAAGTGCAGTCATTTATGAAAAAAAAACAAAGAAGGTTTTTGGGGGAGGGATTATTTTAAGCTAATTTATTCATACCTCAAGGCATTTACAGGATTGATTTTTGATGCTCTTAAAGCTGGAAGAACTCCAGAAATTGCTCCTGTTAAGGTCGCAAATAAGACGCAACCTAAAAAAAGCCAAAAAGAAAAAAAAGGTTTTAGAAAAACCCAACCTAAATTTTTCAGAATTTCTCCACCAATATAACTTAAACCCCAACCAAAAAAAACTCCTAATATTCCAGCTATAAAACCTATAAGCGCAGATTCAAATAAGAAAATAGATAAAATCTCAAAATTTTTCGCTCCGACTGATTTCATTACACCTATTTCTTTGTATCTTTCTAAAACAGAAGTTATCATTGTATTTGAAGTATTTATCGCTGAAACTAAAACAGAAACTAGAGCAATTAAAATTACAAAACCAATTATTATATTTAAAACAGAAGTATAAGTTTTTATTAAATCATCGAAAGTTTGCACAAAAAAAGTTTCTTCTCCTTTTTTTTGGTCTTTTTCTCTTCTTAGAGAATCCTCTATTTTTTCTTTAACGGAATATATTTGGTTTAAATCTGCTTTAACTATAATCCATCCATAGCCAGTTGAATTTGGGAAAATGTCGTTAAAATAATCAAGAGCAATATAGATTTGAGAGTCGTCTTGAGGGTTTCCTACTTCTTTTAAAAAGCCAACTATTTGCATTTTTTCACTATTAATTTTTATTTTTTGGTTTATTTCATATTTTTTTGGAAAAATTTTATTGTCGATCATGAAATTATAACCTAAAAGAACTTTTTTCTTCTCTCCTTTTTGAAGAAATCGTCCTTTTTCTATTTCTATATTTGAAACCTCAAAAATCAGTGGTTTTTCTGGTTGATAACCTAAAATAAAAGAAAATTTTTTCTCGTTTCCTTGTAAAACCTCTGCTACACCAAACTTTAATGGAGAAACTTCTTTCACCCCAGAAATTCTTTCTATTAATTTAACATCTTTATCTGTCAATTGAACATTTCTATTAAAAAGTCCTATAGCTCCAAAACCTTTAGGTTGAACAACTAGTTTATCTGCTGAAGAACTAGAAGCCAATTGGTTTATATAGTTATAAAGACCAAGACCAAAACTAACAAAAATGAAAATTGTTGTTATGCCGATTAAAATAGATAAAGAAGTCAAAAAAGTTCTAATTTTTCTTCTTTTTAGATTTCTCAAAACATAAATGATATTTTCTCTTGACATCATTCTCTTAAAGTTTCTATTGGTTTTAATTTTGAAGCTTGTAAAGCAGGTATAGTTCCTGCAAGAGCGCCGATTAAAAAACTTGATAAAAGAGAAATAAAAATTAATAAAAAATCTATATTTAAAGGAATTTCCGTATTAATAAAATTTTGTAAACCTATAATTCCAAAATAAGCAAAAATTATCCCGAAAATTATACCTAATAAACCTCCTATAAAACCAAGAAAACCAGACTCAATTAAAAACAAAAGAAAAATTTGGCTATTTTTAGCACCTATCGATTTCATTATTCCTATATCCTTTCTTCTTTCTAAAACAGAAGTCGTCATTGTATTAGTTATGCCGATAATTCCGACTATTATAGAAATAGAAGCAATGATAACAACAAAAATTTTTACCCCATTCAATATAGAATTTATTGTTGAAAGAGTTGCCTTTGGTGTTGAAACCTCAAAATCTTCTTGACCGATTTTGACTTCTCTAATTTTTCTTAAATTTTTTTCTATGTTTTCTTTAACTTTATCAATTTGATCAGAAGAATAAGGTTTAACTGCAATAACATTTATGCTTCTATCCTCGGAAATTTTTTCTAAATCTTTTTCTGAAAGAAAAATAACTCCGTCTAAAGTAAAACTTCCTTTTCTTTTTAAAATTCCTACTACTTCAAAAATCTCGCCATTTAATTTAATTTTTGAAGAAGGAGTTATTCCTTTATCTTTAAAAAAATTATAACCTAATAAAGCTTTTTTTGTTTCTTTTCCCAAGAGAAATCTGCCTTGTTCAATCTGTAAGTCTAGTATTTCATATAGAAATTTATCTTCGTCTTCTGGAACACTTGTTAAAAAAACATTTTCTTTTTTTTCTTTATATTCCAAAGTTGCGCTTCTTATATATCTTTTAATAGCTTTTTCCACGCCAGAAGTTTTTTTTATTTCCTCGAAATCTTTTTCTATTAAAGGGTTTGCGACGGCAAAACCTGGCGGTCCAAAAGCATTTATTCCTCCTGCCCTAACCGAAATAATTTCTGTTGAAGAAATGCCGAACTGACTTGTTATTGCTAACCTTAAACCAGTTCCTAAAAGAAATAAGGAAACAACTAATGAAACACCAATAACTATTCCTAATAAAGTTAACCAGCTTCTTGTTCCTCGGTGCTTTAAACTCTTGAAAGAAAAAACAAAATAATTTTTCATTCTTTTAATTCAAAAATTATTTTTATATATCTTTTGTTTTATTAATTTTTTTTAAAAAAAATATTTTGTATAAACTTTATAGTTAAAACAAGGTTTTTTAAAGAGAAATAAAAATTATAAATTATGGGAATTTTTAGTATGTTTGAAAAAAAAGAAGAAAAAAAAGATTCGGCTCCTTCATTACCCTCAATTCCTTCAATAGAAAAAGAAATTTCTTTTAAAGAAAAATCAGAAACAGAGAGATATACTCTTCCTCAAAAAAATATTATTGAAGATAATCTTTCCTCTGAACAAAAATTTCCTACAACGTTGAAAGAATTTGGAGAATCAAAAGATAAAGCCCCTTTCTTTGTTAGAATAGACAAATTTAACGATGCTAGGGAAAATTTAAGAATGGTTTCTAAAAGATTGAAAGAAATGGATAAGGTACTTGAAAAAATACAAGAAGTTAAAATGAGAGAAGACGAAGAACTTGCTGCTTGGAAAGAAGAAATGAAACTAATAAGAGAAAATCTAACAAAAATAGATGAAGATATATTCAGCAAGTTATGATCTATATGGCAAAAATAAAAGATTCTAAGATAAAAAAAACAAACAATATATATTTACCCGTTTCTTCTGAAAGATATAAAAAAAATAAAATATTAATGCTTAAAATAATGCTTTCTCTAATAGAATGTACAAAAAGAATTGAAAAAGTTAGAAATTTAAAAAAGGAAAAAGCGTTGCTTATAGAAGAGTTAAGAAAACTTCTAAAAGATTCGCACCATGAAACAAATAACTTAAACGAAGATTTGCCTATAGTAGATAATAAAATAGAAACAAAAAGAATAAGAATAGTAAAAAAAATAAATATAGAAAAAGAATTATCTATAGAAAACGGAATTGGAACAAAAATTGTAAAAAATAAGAAAATAGAAAAATTATCTGGATTAGATAAAGAATTAGAAGAGATAAAATTATCGCTTGCGAGATTAAATGAAGAAGAAATTTAATTTTTTGAAATTACAAATCCCTAGCCAGTAAAGTTCTTCTTGAATTTTCTTTTGCACGTTTTTCTGCTTTTCTAACTAAATTTTCAACTTCTTTTTCTAATTCGTTTAAAAATTCTTCTGAAACTTGTAATTCTGAAATTTCTCTAATTTTTGATTTATTTATTAGAGACATCTTAATTTTTTGATTCTTTTTTATTTTCTATTTCTGGTTTCATGAAAGGGAACATTATGACATCTCTTATTGTCTCTGAATCCGTAAGCAGCATCATCAATCTTTCAATTCCAATACCTACGCCGCAAGCAGGTGGCAACCCATATTTTAATGCTGTAACAAAATCTCTATCTGTCGGCATTGCCTCTTCGTTGCCTTTTTCTCTTTCTCTTTCTTGTTCATTAAAAGACTCTTCTTGTATAAAAGGATCGCTTAACTCTGAATAAGCTCTTCCCACTTCTAAACCGCCGATAAACGGTTGAAATATTTCTGCTTTTGTTGGATCTTTTTTGCATGGTTTTGCCAATGGGGCCAATTCTATTGGATAATCAATTAAAAAAGTTGGTTGAATAAGCTTTTCTCTAAATAATTTCATCAACTCATCGGCGATATTGCCTTTTGTAACTTTAGTTTCATCAATGCCGTGCTTTCTTGCTATTTCTCTAGCTTCTTCTTCGGTTTTTATTTTTGATATATCTATATTAAGATATTTTTTTATTGCTTCTTCTAAAGTTAGGGTTTGCCATTTTGTCAAATCTATTTTATGTCCCTTATATTCTATAGTCGTTTTACCGAATACTTTTTCAGTAACAAAAATCATAAACTCTTTGAACAATTTCATTCCATCTGTGTAGTCTGCATTTTCTTGATACCATTCTATTGTCATATGTTCTGGATTATGGTTTTTATCAACACCTTCGTTTCTAAATTTTTTTGTTATTTCATAAACACTTCCCATCCCGCCTACCATTGCTTTTTTTAAGTAAAGTTCTGGCGCAATAGAAAGAAAAACATCACTATCAAAAGCATCACAATGCGTTTTAAAGGGCTTAGCTGCTGCTCCCCCATAAATTGGCTGTAACAAAGGAGTCTCAACCTCTGTAAATCCTTTTATTTTCATAAATTCTCTAATCGCCTCCATGACTTTTGCTCTTATTTGAAAAATTTTTCTTGATTTTTCGTTGATTAGCAAATCCAAGTATCTTTTTCTGTATCTTTCTTCTTTGTCTTTCAAACCATAAAATTCCTGAGGTATGGGAAAAATTGATTTTGTCAAAAGCACAATATCTTCGACCAATACTGAGAGCTCGCCTGTTTTTGTTTTGAAAACAATTCCTTTAATTCCAACAATATCTCCGCTGTCTAAATATTTTTCAAAAAATCTAATTTTTTCTTCTGGAGTTTTTCCATCCTGAATAACTGCCTGCAATGTTGAAGAGTAATCCTGTAACTTTAAAAAAGAAATTTTTCCCAGATTCCTTATGCTCATAACTCTGCCAGAAACAGAAACCTTTTCTTTTGTTTCTTCATTATTATTTAAACTTGAAAATTTTTCTCTTATTTGGAGGAGATTGTGCGTTGTATCATAACGATAATTATAAGGAAGAATCCCTTCTTTCTTCATTTTTTCAATTTTTTCTATTCTTGCTTTAACAATCTCTTCTTCTCTTGCCATAGATTTTGAAAGAATTAGCCATTTAAAAAATTAGTGATTAAAAACTCAATATTTTGAATTCTTTAAACTCCCCCGTCCATTTTTTTTCTTCTATTGAAACATTTTTAACAAGAGAATATTTTGGACCTTTTTTTGCCTCTTCAATAAGTTCTTTAATTTTTTCTTTTTCTCCTTCAACATAAATTTCAACATCCCCATTTTCTAAATTTCTAACAAAACCTTTAAGTCCTAATTTGTCCGCATTTTCCTTGATGAACTTTCTATAAAAAACTCCTTGGACGGTTCCAGAAACGATTATTTTGGTTGCTATCTTCATAAAAAAAGAAGTTTGATGTTGTTTTTATAGTTTTCTGAAGAGTGTGATTTGTGGGGGGGAGAAGATGCTGAGCAGTTAAATCGCTGTTAGGCGTCCTGAACGAAGTGAAAGCCCGCAGGGCGTGGCAAAATTTCTGAAAGAAATTTCGAATTCAGAATTCGGCGGTGGCGGGACGCCACGATTTTTTATAAATAAAGAGGGGTTGCTTTTGAAAAATGCTAATTTACTCTCTTATCTTCTCAGCAATTTTTTTCAATTCTTCGTCATCTGCTCTTCTGTAATCATGAGAAGAGATATAACCTTCATATTTCTCAAAAAATTTGTCGACATTTGATTTTATCGGTTTCCATTCTTTCATTTTTGTTCCGTGCATTGGAAAAAGTTTTGCATGGACATGGTCAACTCCAAAACCTTCAAAGATCATTCCTGTTCTGCCAACATCTTCAAGTTTAGAATCTATTAATTTAGCAACCTTTTTAGCAGCTAAAACTAATTCAGTTAAAACTTCGTCTGGCAAATCAAAAGCATAACTCGGATAATGCTCTTTTGTTATCACAACAGAAAAGCCGGGAGTGTTTGGAAAAATAGACAAAAAAGCTAAATGTTTTTCATCTTCCCAAATTTTGTGGCAAGGAAGTTCTCCTTTGACAATCTTGCAAAAGATGCAGTCTTTTTTGTGGTTTATAATATCTTTTTTCATTATAATGATTAATTTGGTCTACGTTTATAAAGTTATTTATTTCAAGTTGTATTTTTGTATTAATCTTTCTAATTCTTGGCTGCCATAAGTATTTAGACCTTTATTTTCTGTAGTTAAAATTTTTCTATCTGGATATCTTGGCCAAGGTTTCGTTAATCTAATATGGTCTAAGCCAAGTAAACCATAAATAATTCTTTCCGGTGCAGCACCAATTCCTCCGTGTGGAGGTAAACCATATCTTCTTAAAGCAATATAATTCCAATAACGTCTTATATTATGTTTTTGTCCTTTTTCTATAAGATTTTCAATAAGTTCCTCCGCATTTGTAATTTTTTCTGCTACGCCAACCATTTCTCCGGCTCCATGTGGCGCAATGAGGTCGCAAGTCATAGAAAGCCTTCTATCTTCCGGCAATCTTCGATAAGGAAATCCCTCGGAAGAAAATGGCAGAAATTCAACCCACACATATTTATTTCCAAAATGTTCAGTTAAGATAATCTCGTCTCTTCTTTTTAATCCTTGCCCCCACTCAGTGGTTGAACCTTTTTTTTGAATAATTTTCAAAGCCTCATTATAAGTTATATGTTCTTGATTTTCTGGTCTTAACCCATCGATGTCTAATTTAACTCCTAACATTCTTAATTCCTCTCTATCTAATTCTTGTACTTTACTTATTGCATAATAAATTGAATTACTTGACAATACTTCTAAATCTGTCAAGTTTGCAAATAATGCCTCTGCTTTAGCGTGAGTATATTCTGCCAAATGCCGTTTCGACCCGGACGGTTCGTTTCTAAATGCAGGAGAAATCGTATAAACTTTTCCAAATGCTAAAGCCAAAGGCTCCAATTCGAAGGTAGCACATTGAGAGAGAAAAGCTTTTTCTCCATGAACTTCTGCTTTAATAGCTTTATCTTCTTCGTATAAAGTTTTATCAGTTATTATAGGTGGTTCAACTAAAGTAAAACCCTCTTTTTGGAAATATTCATGAAGATATCTTACAAAATCCGTTTTTATTTTTAGAATTTTAGCCCTTTGTGGATTTGAAACATAAATCTCTGGAAAAGAAAAAACAAAATCTCCATAAGATGGATCTGCGCCATTAAAATCAAAAGGTGATTTGATATTAAGATCTGCTTGGGCAATTATTTCTAAATTTTCTACATCAATTTCTGGATTTCCTTGCAAATCATTTTTATAAGCTCCGCTAGTTCTAATATAAGACCCTTTAGTTATTTTGCATAGTGACTCGTATTCTGAAGGGTGCTTAGACCTCTCTACCACTAATTGAACTTTACATGGGTAATCAACTAAATCCACAAAAACTACAAACGACACTTATACTCATGCAGCAAATAGAGATATAAATAAACTTGCAGATTTGCTTTAAAGATTAAAATTAAACTAAAAATCAAACTCCTTGCCTATCCAACTCATTATGTATCAAAACAAAAACATGCGAAGCAAAAAGAGTTTTTGGAGAAACAGAAATTTTGTCTATTCTTTTTAACAGATGTCTTTTTTCATAAGGAAAACCTTCTTGATCGCCAATCAAAAAAACTTCGTTTCCTTTGAATTGAATTTCTCTTATATCTTGGCCCTTTTTATCCAACAAAAAAATGTTTTTTCCTTGAGAGTCTAATTCTTCAATTAATTCATTCAACGACTTTTTCTCAACAGAAACTCCAGAAAAAGCGCTTACAGTTTTTCCTTTCTCTTTAGGACATTTAAATAAAATTCTCTTTATTAGACCAGCAACATCTTTTTTTGAGAGAGGTAATTTTTCATCATATTCAATAATTATATGAACTGGCGGATTAGGTTTTCCTTCAAAAACTAAATGCAATTTTGTGTCTTTTCTCATATCGTGCGAAAGAAAAAAACAAGAAATAATAACATTAATCGCAATATCCATTCTTCCAGCAGCCATTAAGTCTTCTTTTATTAAAGCACCAGAAGTAACAGCTGACTTCGAATAATAAATAAACTCTCTCATAAAAAAAGAAAGAAAAAAGAGTTTAAAAGATTTAGTAAGATTTTTATATTCGGTTTTCTCGAATTTATTATGGCAAAAAGATTTTATGTAACAACTGCAATCGATTATCCGAATGCTGATCCGCATCTTGGACATACATACCAAAAAGTAGTAGCGGATGTTTTAGCTAGATGGCATAAAGTTCTTGGAGAAGATGTTTGGTTTCTTACAGGAACAGATGAGCATGGAAAAAAAATACAAAGAGAAGCTGAAAAAAACGGCAAAACCCCAAAAGAGTTTGTTGATGAGCAATCTGTAAAATTTAAAGATGCTTGGAAATCCCTAAACATTGAGTACAATAGATTTATAAGAACTACTGATGAAGACCACGAAAAACTTGTTCAGGAAGTTATTGAAAAATGTAAAAAAAATAATGATATATACTTGGGAGAATATGAAGGTTATTATTGTTTTGGTTGTGAGGGTTATTTAACTGAAAAAGATTTGGTTGATGGGAAATGTCCTTTTCACAACAAAGAACCTGAGTTAATAAAAGAAGAAAGTTATTTTTTTAGATTAAGTAAGTACCAAAAATTTCTTCTTGAACTTTATGAAAAAAATCCAAATTTTGTTTTGCCAGAAGAGAGAAAAAACGAAATTGTTTCAAGAATAAAGGAAGGTTTGAAAGATTTAAGCATTTCAAGAACAAGCTTCAATTGGGGCGTGCCTTTTCCAGAAGATAAAAAGCACGTAGTTTATGTCTGGTTCGATGCCTTATTTAATTATATTAGCGGTGCTGGAAAAAATAGTGAATTCTGGCCAGCAAATGTTCATTTACTTGGAAAAGATAATGGTTGGTTTCATGGGGTTTATTGGCCTGCATTTTTAAAATCTGCAGGATATGACTTGCCTAAAAAAGTTTTTGTTCATGGTTTTCTTTCTTTTAATGGCCAAAAAATAAGCAAAAGCTTGGGTAATGCAATTTCTCCGAAATTTTTAGTTGAAAAATATGGAAGTGATACAATAAGATATTTTATTTGCAGACATTTTCCTTTTGCCGAGGGAAAAGATGGGGATTTTTCTGAAAAAGCTTTAATAGATAGGCACAACAACGAATTAGCTAATAAATGGGGAAACCTTGTTTCTAGAGTTAGTGCTTTGATAGAAAAAAACGGAGTAGAAAAATGTGAAAATTCTTTAAAGAAAAAAATAGACATAGAAAAAATAAAAAAACTTTTTGAAAATTTTGGGATAGATAAAGTATTAAATGAGGTTTTCTCTTTTATAGACGAATGCAACGAATACTTACAACAAAAAAAACCTTGGGAAACAAAAGACAAAAAAGTTTTGTATGAAATTGCAGATTCTATAAAAATCATTACGATTTTGCTTTGGCCATTTATGCCAACTTCTTCTGAAAAAGTTGCAAAACAAGTCGGCTTCAAGGTTGGTTTTAACAGCTTAAAAGAAATTGATAAACCTTTAGCTTTAAAAGAAATAAAAAAAGAAGAAGCATTATTTAAAAAAATTGAATAATGATAGAGCATCTTTTTTTTATAAAAAAATATATTTTCTTACTTTCTTTTTTAAATATTTTTTTTGGTGGGCTTGTCTTCATTTCTCTTTTAACTTTTTTATTGGGAGATAACTTAAATAATATTTTAATAATACTACTTTTTGGTACTTTTGGTTTTTGTTTTTTTGAGAGCCTTGTTTTTTTTATTGGAAGATTAAGTAAAAAAATTAGTTTTGGAAGAAATAAAGAAAAGTATCTAAAAAAAATTTATAAAAAATTTGA
>JAWALV010000017.1:0-10263 GCA_038886595.1 Candidatus Pacearchaeota archaeon
CAAGATTTGTTAATTTTTTTAAAAGTTTGTTAATCTTCAATATCTTTTCTTTTGCTTAAAAAAATTTTACAATCTTCTGTGAAATATATTTTTTCCATTATTTCTTTATCTAATTCATTATTATTTGCAGATGAATTAAATTTTGAATAATTTATAGTAGAATATTTATCCCAAAGGTTTTTCTTTTTCAATAACGCAATTATTTCATCCTTATCTTCTGGAAGAATAGTCTTTTTATAATTTTTTAAAGAAGCTTTTGTTTTACTTCCATAAATTACATCTACTTCTTTTTGCTTAGCAAACAATATTAATTCTTTTTTTAATTTTTCTTCTTGTTCTTCTAATTCAGTTCTTTTTCTTCTTATTTCTGCAATCTTATCAACTATTTTTAAACCATCATCTTCTTTAAATTTATCAAATTTTTCTTTAATTTCAAGCTCAACCATATGTTTAAACGAAGGGCAAATTTTTCTATATTCACAATAATTACACAATGGCCCTGGTTTTGTGGGAAATTCTTTTTCATTTTCTATTTTTTTTATTATTTCTATAACTTCTTGTTGCAATTTTTTTAATTGATCTTCATTTCTTTCTGAGATAACATCTTTATTAAAAGCTAACATATGCCAAACAAGTTTTATAGATTTAGCGTCTTTAAATTTATCTTTAACCCATATAGAGTACATTGCTAATTGTCTATCAGAATCTGCTTCTTCTTGAAACTTCATCTTAGAATTTGTTTTATAATCGCAAATATAATAATTTCCTTTAGAATCATATGCTAATTTATCAATTCTTACATGCCATTTATTGCCATCAGGCAAAATTAATTTATCTTTGGTTTCTATCCCTAAAATCGTTAATTGATTAAAAGGATAAAATCTGTCATAATAGTCTGAAATAAATCTTTCGCCCATTTTTCTATAATTTTCAGAAGAAAATTCTTCTTTAACAATTTTTATATCTTCACTAAATTCTTCCTTCCAAATTTTATTATAGAAATCTAAAAGTTCTTCCTTCGTATTTATTTTTTGAAATTGTTTCTCACGATAAAGTTTTTCTAATGTTCTATGAACTAAATCTCCCATAAATGCTTCAATTGTTGTCTCTATTTCTGGTTCTATTTTATCTATATATTGGAATTTGTACTTTTTTGGGCATTGTTCAAAACAAGAAACTTTTGAATGCGAGTATTCTCCCATAAAAAAGATATAATAAAAAACTTTAAAAATCTTACATAGGTATTAACTTATTATCATAATCATATCTACAACATTCTGGAATTTTTTCTCTTTCTACAGGAACAAATCTTACATTTTTATCGTACTTCCAATAAATTTCATCAGCAGCCATTAATAAATAAAAAGCTTTGAAAAACATTATTTCTTCTATAGATAGTCTTGTTTTATATTTTTCCTTAAAATAGGAAGAATAATCTATTAACCATTCTGTCAATTCTTTTTCATCAAAAGATATTTTTCTTATCCTCAAACCATAATAAATTTCTTCTAAGTTATTCATTAAATATAAATAATACTTATCTTTTTAAATATGATTGGTTTCAGAAATAATCTTTTATCTCGCTGCATCAGCTTGTTTTTCTAAATCATTCTTTTTTTGAATAGCGTAGCTTTCACCAGAATTTTCAGCTGCTGCTATAATTTCTTTCGCAAGAGCTTCTACCATTGTCATCTTTTTTCCGAATGCTTTATCATAAGCTCCATTAACAATAAACCTCAAAGCTAAACTCAATCTTCTTCTAGGAGATATATCTACTGCTTTAGGATATCTTGCTCCCCCATATTCTATCGATGTAACTTCATCTCTAGGTGCAACATTTTCTATTGCTCTGACTAAAACTTCTATAGGATTTTTTTTAGTTTTTTCTTCTATTATCTTAAAAGATTCTAGTACTATTCTTGTGTTTTTAGAAAATTTTCCACTCTGCCAGCTTGTTATTATTCTATGTTTTTTTCCTCTTGAGCCTGGCACTTGCAATAAATTGATTAATCTTTCTATAACATTAACTTTTGATTTAGAAGGATCAAATTTTATTCTACCATGAGATTTTAAAACTGCTTTTGGTTTAAGATTTATAACTTTCTTTAAACCAAAGTCTTTAACTTCTATTCCCTCACAATCATAAATACCAAAAATTTTTAATTTCATCTTCTACCTTTTTCTATTTTTCCTTTCCAAAGCAATTTTAGTGGTTGGTCATTTACTTTTATAACTTGAAATCTTATACCAGATAAATCTCCTTTTGTTTTTCCTTGTTTTCCTCCGATTTTTTCTATTATTACTTCATCATGTTCATCAATAAATTTTTGAGCAAGATTGCCTGGAATAAATGCTCCTACAACGTGGCCTGTCTTTTTTAATTGCACTCTACAGCATTTTCTCATAGCAGAGTTTGGCTGTTTTGCCTCTAATTGAAATTTAGAAACTACAATCCCTCTAGCTTGAGAACTTCCTTTTAGAGGATCGCTTTTCAATCTAAGTTTTTTTTGTCTGAAAGATTTCTGATTATTTAAAAACTTTTTTCTTTTTTTTTCTATTTTTCTTGCATTAATAAGACCCATAATAGTTTTGTTTTTCTTTTATTTAAAAAGTTTTTTATTTTACGAAGTTTATCTTTTCTATACCAAACATCGGCCCCAAAACAGAAACCATCTCTTTTTCTTTTTTTCTATCTCTTCCAATAAGTATCGCTCTCTGTTCAATTCCTGCTTTTATTTCTATTTCTTTTTCTTTTATTTCTATTTCTTCTATTTTAACAGGTTTTATCATTTCTTTAATAAATTTTATTTTTTCCTTATTGTTTCTTGGTTCTATAAGTATCCTTACTTTTTTTTTCAAAGCCCTGCTTAGTTTTTTAATATTGTTTGCTTTTTCTCCAATTGTCTTAAGAAAATCTTTTCTTTCTACAACAAAGAATAAAGTTCTATTGTAAAAAAAAGAATTTTTAGCTCTTACTTTTGCAATTTTTTCTAAAAGATTTATGTATCTTATAATATTTAAATCAAATTTAATTTCCATATTATTCTAATAAATAAACTTCTGATTGAAAGTTTAATCCAAGTTCTTTCGCCACCTCTTCTTTTTTCTTTGTAAATTCGAAATTTATCCCATTTTCTTTTAATTTTTTTATTGTTTCTTCTCTCGCATCTTTCGAAACAAAAATTTTAACTTTTTTTTTCTTTTTATATTTTTTCAAAGTTTCTCTTATTCCAAAAAAAGCCTTTCCTTCTAAATATTTTTCTTTTATTTCTTTTATGCTCATATTAATTTTTTGAGAGTTTTCCGCTAACTTTAACTAATAAACCTGGCAATCCTGTACCTATTGGTACTGTTTGATTTAACATTATATTTTCAATTACAGAAGATAAAACATCTTTTTTACCAGTTTTAGTAGCATTAATAAAGTGTTTATCAGGTGTTTCGAAACAAGCTCTTGCCAATATTGAGCTCTTGTCAGATATTATTCCTATTCTTGTTACTCCTTTTACAACACCAGAATAAGTCATAGCATCAGCTACTAATGATAAGTGCCTTCTATCTATGTATAATCCTTGTGAAACAAGAACTTTTGAAATTTCTTCTATAATAGCTCTTCTAGCAGCTTCTATTCCTAAAACTTCTGCTATTTCATGAAGATTGTTTGTGAAAACCTTGTCTTTATTTATTCCTTTTATTTTTAGAACTTCTTTAAGATTAGATCCAAAAGTTAAAATAACGTAATCTTTATCTCTTTTTACTAACAAAACTTGTTTTATTCTTTCTATACCAGAGATTTTTATCTTTTTTATTCTTTCTTTTAATTTATATAAATCTTTGAAGCTAGTTTTTTCGTCAGTTATTATTGAAATAGAATCTTTCTTTTCCTTTAAATTTATTCCTTTTTCCTTAATAACCCCTTTTATTTTCTCTATATCTAGGCCAACTCTTTTAATAGCTTCTGTATTTAAATTTACTTCAAGAGTTTTTGAAGCAAAATCAATACTTATCTCAGAGATTATCTCTTCAAATCTTAATTCTTTTAATTTTTCAGCTATTTTTTTTGCTTCTTTTTCATTATTATGTTCTGAATCTAAATAAATTTCCATTGTTGGTGTCGAAGGTTCTTTTCTTGCATCTAAAATTTCAATTAAACGAGGTAAACCTTGTGTAACTTGCATTTCAGCTACTCCCGCAGAATGGAAAACATTTAATACCATCTGTGTAGAGCTTTCGCCGAATGATTGTGATGTTACAACTCCTATTGCTTCTCCAGGCGTTATCATTTCTTTTTTGTGGAGAAGTGAAACATCGAAGCCATCTCCTCCAAAAGCAAATTGAACAATATTTTCTGATGCATCTCTTATAGTGTTATCATATTCTACTACTAGGTCTTGCAAGGCCGAGACAAGTCTTCTATATAAATATCCTGATTTAGGTGTTCTTAATGCAGTGTCCATCATAGCATCTCTTCCTGTTATAGCCCCAAAAAAGAATTCATCAGGTCTTAGCCCTTCTATAAAAGAACTTTCTATAAATCCGTTTGCTCTTGGACTTAAATCTCCTTTTTTATAAAAGCTTAAGGATCTATCTTTATAACCAAAGTTAATTCTTTTTCCGTTTAAAACTTGTTGCCCAACTAAACAAGATAATTGTGTTATGTTTAATATATTTCCTCTAGCTCCAGAACTAATCATTTTGTTTGCCAAGTTATCTTTTGGGAATTTTTCTTTTACAAATTTTCCTACATCACTTCTCACAGAATTTAAAACTTGCAGTAATTTTATTTCTCTTGTTTCTTCTAATGTTTTACTTGGCAATCTTTCCAATGTTCCATTTTGATATTGTTCTATTATTTCGCTTATTTTTTTATTAGCTTTTTCTATAATTTGTCTTGTTTCTTTTTTTATTTCTTCATTAACTAATAAATCGTGTAATGAAATAGTAAATCCTTTATGGGATAAGAAATTAGCACCTATTTTATATATTTTTTCTATTAAACTTAAAACCTCTTTTCTGTCGAGTTGACAATCTAATTCTTTTATTATTTCACCTTCTTCTGAAGTTAAATTTTTTGTATTTTTAAAATCAGATTTTAACTTTACATTTTCTGGTATAATTTTTTTTAGTAATTCTTCTCCTTCTATATCTTTTTTTATTTTCAAACTTTCTTTTGTTGCATTATAAAAAAATTGCATTGCCTCTACAAAGGTTAATTTTTTTCTTGATAAGATATAATTTCCTAGAATTGCGTCATCGTTACAACCTATTAGATTAGTATTATTTTTAGGAGACATTATTGAATTTTCCACTGCTAAAAGATATTTTGCTTCTGCTCTTGCTTCTTCTGTTTGCGGTCCGTGGATGTTCATTTCGTCACCATCAAAATCTGCATTATATGGAGGACAAACAGCAGGATGTAATCTAAAAGTTCTTCCAGGTAAAATTTTTACATAATGAGCCATTATAGAAACTCTATGTAAGGAAGGATGTCTATTAAATAAAACAATATCTCCGTCCATTAATGTTCTGTCTATAGAATAACCTATTTCTATTTCTTTTGCCAAATCTTCTCTTAATTCATCAATTACTTTTTTCTTTTTTCCATCAGGTCTTATAATATTTATTATTTTAGGATATCTTTCTTTAGATAAAATAAGGTCCTTTATCCTTTCTATATTGTATCTATTAACTTTTTCATTCACGGTTATTATTTTTGCAACATCAGGCGGAACTCCTATTTCATTTATTTTTATATTGGGATCTGGAGAAATTGCAGTTCTTGCAGAAAAATTAACTCTTTTTCCTGCCAAATTTTTTCTGATTCTTCCTTCTTTTCCTTTTATTCTTTCTGTTATTGTTTTTAAAGGTTGGCCACTTCTATGTCTTGCAGGAGGAATTCTTTCTATTGAATTATCAAAGAAAGTTGTTACATGATATTGTAATAAATCCCATAAATCTTCAATTATTACTTCTGTTGCTCCTGCATTTAAGTTTTCCCATAGTCTTTGATTTGTTCTTATTATATCTGATAATTTGTGAGTAATATCATCTTCGCTTCTTTCTCCTGTTTCTAAAGTTATAGAGGGTCTAACAGTTACTGGTGGAACCAGAAGATAGTTTAAAATAGCCCACTCTGGTCTAAAAACTTCTGGATTAAAACCAAGTATTTTTAAAGAAGCATTATCTATTTTTGATAATCTCTCCATAATTTCATTATTATTTATTCTTTTTTTTCCTTGGAAGAAAAAAGAAGGTTTTTCAAATTTTATTTCGTCTTCTTTTTCAAAACCACAATGAGGACATTTTTTTGTATTTTTTGCCTTTTTCAATCTTTCTTTAAAATTTTTTATTTTTTTTGCTTCTTCTTCATTCAATAAAACTTTTCCACAAGCACTACAACAACTTTTTAATAAATTATCTATTATATTTATGTATTTTATATGAATTACTGGTCTTGCTAATTCTATATAGCCAAAATAACCAGGACAATCGTGAAGACCTTTTCCATCAGTTCTACATTTTAAACCAGGGTCTATAACTCCCATTTTCAGATCCATTAAACCGCCATCAACAGGATAACCATCAACATCGTAAAGTTCAGGAGTTACAATTTTTACTACTGCTATTTTTTTTATTTCTTCTGGGCTAATCAAATGAAAACTTAGGGATTTTATTTGTTTTTTTATTATTTTATCTTCTTTCATCTTTCGTATTTGTTTTTTAATTCAAATTTAGTTTTAATATGCATAGATTGGAGTTCATCTATTAAAAGCTTAAATGCATATGAGATATCCACAGGTTCTATTTGTATAGAACCGCATGAAGGACAATATTTCTTTTTTCTTATTTCGTCTTCTATACCTAAGCTTCCACATTTTGTACATACATTAATAATTGTTCTATCTGAACTATATCTTTCTTTTAACAATAAAGAAGCACCATGACCTACTAAAGCTTGTTGCTCCATTTCACCCAATCTTAAACCACCACCTTTAGCTCTTCCTTCAATTGGTTGTCTAGTTAATAAAGCAATTTTTCCTGTTGATCTGGCGTGCAACAAATTCTTTACCATTCTTCCTAACTTTAAATAGTACATTGTACCGACGAAAATTTTTACTTCCATTTTTTCACCTGTTATAGCATTATACATTGTTTCTTTTCCGTCTTCTCTAAAACCTAATTTTCTTAGATTTTCTTCTAAAGTTCCGAGTTCTGTTCCGCAGAAAGGAGTAGCATCAATAATTTTTCCAGAAAGAGAAGCTACTTTACTTGCCAAAACTTCTAATAAATAACCAGCAGTCATACGAGAAGGAATGCCATGAGGATTAAAAATTATATCAGGTTTTATTCCTTTTGATGTAAAAGGTATATTTTCTTCATCAACAATTAATCCAACTATACCTTTCTGTCCATGAGGTGTAGCGAATTTATCTCCTATTTCTGGAATTCTAGGATCTCTTAATCTTATCGCTGCTATTTTATTTCCTTCTTCATCTTGTGTTAAAAAGACGGAGTCAACTATTCCTTCTTCTTCTTGTTTCACTGCCACACTATTTTCTTTTTTAGTCTTTATTGATAAATCCTTTAGATCAGATAAGAATTTTGGCGGACTAACTTTTCCAATAAGTACATCGCCTTCTTTTACTTCCGCTTCTGGATATATGAGACCGTCTTCCTCTAAATATTTATAATCGTCTTCTGTTCTATAACCAGAAATATCTTTGTCAGGAATACAAAATTTATCTTTTAAGCGACCAGCATAATTTAACTCGGCAGAAAAATAAGGTTTGTAATAAGTGCTTCTTCCAAAACCTCTATTAACAGAGCCTTTGTTTAACACTATTGCATCATCTACATTATAAGCTTCATAAGGCAAAACTGCTACAACAACATTTTGTCCTGCAGGATAAACTCCGATAAAATCATAAATAAAGCTTCTTGCAAGAGGTTTTTGTGGGTATGTTAATATTGAGACATTTGTATCTAACCTTACAGGAAAATTAGAAGCATAAATTCCTAATGATTGTGTTATTGTTTTACTTCCTCTTAATAATCTTGCTGATTGGTCATGATTTGCATAAGGAACTAATGAAGTTATAATTCCTAAACAACTTATCGGACTTATTTCTAAATAATCATGTTCTTCTGTTAATTCTTCTGGGTATAATGCTATCAAAGAGTTATCTTCTTCACTGGCATCAATATACTCTATAATTCCTTCTTTTATTAAATTCTCCCATTTAATAATACCTTCTTTTAAGAGTTTAAGATGATTTTCGTTTAACCTTGGCTTTCCTTTTTCAACCACAATTAAAGGTCTTAGAACTCTTCCTATTTCAGTATATATAAATAAACTATTTAGATCTTCATCTATTTTAAAGCTTGTTTCCATAGGAATTTCTCCTCTTCTTCTTTTTTCTCTTAATTTATAGAAAAAATCTTTACAAGAAGAAACACAACCAATAAATTTTCCGTTAAAAAAAACATCATCTTTTTCTTTTTCTACCATCCCTTCTTCTTTTAAAATTTTTATCATTTTTTCTTCAGGAAAATTAGTTTCGGTAGATATTCTAGAAAAAATAGAAAGGTTTTTTCTTAAACCAATTTCGGTTCCTTCTGGAGTTTCTATAGGACAGAATCTTCCATAATGTGTTGGATGTACTGTTCTTGCAGCAAAATTTTCTTGTTCGCTATCTAGAGCGGAGATTACTTTTTGAAGCTGCGATAACATTGCAAAACCATTCTCTTTCTTCATATTTTGAGTTACACCTGTTTTTTCTCCTATCCAAGAACCTGTTGCTATTGCTGATTCTACTCTGCTAGAAAAAAGGGTAGATTTTGCTATTGTTTTTATTGAATAGAAATTTCTTCTCTTCATTGTTTTTTGTAAAGAAGTTCTTATTTCTCTTAAAAAAATATTTAAATTAACTCTTATCAAATCGCCCATTAAATCCCCAGCAAGTCTTATTCTTTTATTTGAATAATGATCTTTATCTGTTAAGTTTTTAGAAGGATTTTCTTTTGCTATATAATATTTTTTTACAAGCTTGCATAAAGTTTTTATTTTGTCCTCTCTTTCTTTTTTTGTTAGACCTATATGAGGAAGAAGATAACTATCTAATCTTTGTTTTATTCTTTCAAGAATTTCTCTTTTTGTTCCCTGCACAGATAAAAATTCGGCTAATTTCATCATAGCTTCCTCTTGGTCTCCTATATTTGAATATTCATTTAAATTGACTACAAAACTATCATTTTCTTTTCCGACTAGGTTAAATATTTCTTGTTCGGATATTAACCCAAGGCTTTTTAGTACAATTATTAAAGGTATTTTTTTAAATCTAGAAAAGGAAATTTCTAGTATTCCTTCTTTATTTTCGCTAATTGTCAGAGGTATTTTATAAGAACCTCTTTGAGAGAACATTCTTAACATAATATTTCCTGTTTGTTTATTTTTCTCGATAAAAGGATTATTAGAAGCCAAATCTTCACTCATCATTATAACTTTCTCATGCCCATTTATTATGAAATAACCTCCTTTATCGTTCGGGTCTTCATATTTAGAAATTAATTCTTCTTTTGTTAAACCATACAAATTACAAACTTTGCTTTTAACTAATACAGGAATTCTTCCCAAACTAACTTTTGTAGTTTCTGTTTGGCCAGAGAATTTAACAGTTATATCTGCTTCGATTGGGGAAGAATATGTTAGTTCCCTAAGTCTTGCTTCATAAGGGGTAATTTTTTTTATTGATCCGTCTGCTTCAGTTATACATGGTTTTTCTACATTAATTTTTTCTATTTTTATTTCTATTTCTTCATCAGAAACTTTCTCATTTAATTCTTCTGCTATTTTTTGCAATTTGTTTTCAATAAAATCATTAAAAGAAGCTAGATTTGATTCTACAATAGAAAAATCTCTAAAGAAAGTTTTAACTAAGACATGTTCTTTATCGATTAATTCTTTTTTTTCTTTATTTACCATTTTTAAATAACTACTCTATAATAGATTTCAATTTCTTCTTCTATTTTTCTTTCTATTTTTATCACGTCCCCTTTCTTAACACCTTCTGGAAGAGAAGGATCTTCTTCAAAAATTTTCGGTAATTGAAATAGAGAAATATTGTATTTTTTCAATAAATTTTCAACTTCTTCTTTTTTTAGTTTAGTTATTCTTGGTTGGAGGGCGTGCATACTTTATTCAATAGAACAATTTTATAAAATGAGTAAAAAAAGGGTATTTAAAAATCTTTCCATTTTTCTTAT
>JAWALV010000018.1:0-9773 GCA_038886595.1 Candidatus Pacearchaeota archaeon
TTTCGCCTCTTTTATAAACATACATATTTTAAGAAAAGAATGTTTTTAAAGTTTTTTTAATTTCTTTTTAATTATATGTTTTGATTTTGGATTATAATATTTTTTATCAGAATAAGGAGAAAGCCTATAATGTTTTAATAAAGAATTATTATAATCTTCTTTAGAAAAAACATTATTAATTTCTAAATATTCAAGCAATTCGTATTCGCAACCATCTCTTTTTCTAATTATTTGAATGTCTTCTATACCTTTTAAGTTTACACCTAAAGGATATCCGCAAAATAGGATTGTAGTTATAGGCCTACCTTCATTATCAAGATAATTTACTAGGCTTTTATATTCTTCAAAATTATTAAAATTTTCTTTTATTAGATTTATGAATTCTTTTCTTATTATTTTTCCTTTCAACATTCTTTCTATATCCTCCAATCTTCTTATTTTTTTAATATTTACATTAATATAACCATGTTCCCCACTCAATAAATAAACAATTTCTCCTCTCAAGAATCTTATAAAATCATCACCATCAACCAAGTCACTCAAATGATTATCACAAATAAAAACATCTATTTTATCTTTGTTGTTTTTCATTTCTAAAAGATATTCTATTGTTTCATTTATCCTTTCAAAATAAAATATTCTTTCAGAGGATAATGTTTTTTGTTTTGTGCAGGCATCTTCTATAATTTCTATGAGGTCAGATACATTCTCAAATTCATTATCTAAAAAAATTATTTTCCCATCCATAAAAAGTTTAATATTCTAATTCAAAACCATCTAACTCTTTTTTAAGAATTTCCAAGTCTTTTATATTTATTGAATTTTTATTTGATTTTTCCTCTAGTTGCCTATTTAGTTCTTCCAGAGAAGAATCTAGAATCTTTCCTTCTTTAACAACTTTTATTTTTTCTCCATCAACTAAGAAAGTATTATTTAGAAAGAAAATTTCTTTTTTTGTTCCTTTAATAACAAACCTTTTTCTATCCATAGACAAAAAATCAAATCTTTGTGAATATTCTATTAAATAATTTATAATTTCATTAGCTAACTTTCTGGCTTGTTCTACTTCATTTATTTCTTTTCCAGTCATTAAGTCTTTAAGTACGTTTTTTTTCTTTTTTTCTTCCAATACTTCTTTCCTTACTTTTGAGATATATACTAAAGAATCTAAGAATCTTTTTGGCATTTTTCCAACTTTTACAAAATCTTCTTCAAATTTTTTTATAATTTCTTTCTCTCCCTTAATTTTTAATAAAGCTTCTAACATTCCAAAAACTTGCTCGTAAACTTCTTCTATTGATTTTTTCTGTACTCTTGTTTCAATTTTTTTTCTTATTTCTTTAAGTTTTTTTAAATAATCCAAAGCTTTATTAAACAAATCATCAAGTTCTTTTCCAGTTACCTTTTTTATTTTTCCATGTTCATACCCTTTATAGTATTTTATCATTATTTCTTCTACAATGTCCGCATATTTTTTATCTAATAGTTTTTCTTTTTCAACAATGATTTCTCTGAATAAACGGACAGTTTCTCTAGTTGTAGGAGGGGCTAAACCGTAAAGCATTAAAATTCCTTGAGTTGGCATTATTACTCCCCAGTATAAGTCAATGACGACAATATCTAAAAGTCTTCTATTGACATTTTCTTCAAGTCTATCTCCAGACAACATAAACATATCCAATGCTTCTGGTGTTGGTTTAATTTTACCCATCTTTAATAAAGATTTCCATGGTAAAAATGTTCCTCTATCATATAACGGAATTCCATCTCTTATGAAAGTGAAAAAAACAGGGTTTGCATCTTTAACTCCTTCCCAGAATTCTGTTAGAAGCCAAACTTGAACATTTAGAACATTTTTTACTCCAGCAATAGCACATGCTTCTTCAATATATTGAAATATTATTGCCCTTAGTTTTTCTTTTAATTCTAAACGAGGCATTTTTTTTACATCAGTATCATCAATAATAATTCCTACATCAATATCAGATGTGCTTTTTGCCTCCCCTCTAACCAAAGAGCCAAAAAAAACATAACTTGTTACATACTTTTCAAATTTTTTTAAAACAAATGTTTTGTGTAATTGAGTTACTCTTAAAGCTCCAAGAAGGCCCTTATCATAAATAGGAAAACTCATAGAAATTGCTTCTATAATTTCATATTTGGAGTCTAAACATAAGTTCCATAAGTCAACAGGAGTCATTAAATGTATCCATATTTTTTTGTCTATTTCTTTTGCTATTTTTATTAATTCTATTTTTGTTTTTTGAATTTCTTTAAATTTTTCCTCAGGTATTAAAACTAAAACATGAATTAGGTTTTGTTTTGCTTCTTCTTCAGGTATTAAGTACTCTTCTTCAATTTTTTTCGATGCTTGTTGAGGTATAAGACCAACTGCTTCAATAAATTTAAATTTTTCAGAGGATTTTTTATAAAAAACTTCCAAGTTTTCTTTTAATTTTTTTAAAGATTCTTGAAGATCTTTTTCAATAGGATTTATTGTAGGAAGATCTTTTGCTTTTGATTTTGGTATATAAGCTTTTGATTTTGGTATATAATTATTAGAAAGAGCTTTTTCAACACTCTCTTCATATTTTTTTTCAGACATAATTTTTAATTGAAAAAAAGGGTTTATAAATATAGTGCTTCAATTTTATTTTAATCCTCTTGCTTTTTTTCCTGCAGAAGTTAAACCTCTTAGAGCACGATTTCTATTTGCAGGATTAGTTATAAAAGAAAGTTCCTTGTCTGATTTTATAGAAGGAGAATTTCTATCGGCTAAAATAACTTCGTAATAATAATGTTTACCATCTTTTCCAACCCAATAAGAGTTTATAACTTCGCAGTTCGGGTATTTTCTTGCAGCTCTTTGTTCTGCAATTTCTCTGTAGTTCATCATTAAACTTAACCTAGTATGCATTCTTTTTGACCTTCTTCCTTTTTTTGGTCTTGTTCTTCTATGACTGCCTCTTATGACTCTTACTCTTACAACAAAAACTCCTTGCTTAGCTTTATAACCTAAAGCATGAGCCCTGTCTAATCTTAAAGGATTTTCAACTCTTACAATACTTCTTTCTTTTCGCCATTTTGTCATTCTTTCTCTTAAAAGCTTTTTATCAGGTTTTTTCCATGCTTCTCTTAAGTATTTTGTTATTCCCATTTTATTTTTGCAGCGCCATTCTTACAGGAGCTGTTTTTTTATGTTTTTCTTTAATATTATGTTTCATTTCTTTTGCCTCTTTTTTCTGTTTTTCTAAACCTGCCTCTATAGTAGATATTTCTTTTTCTTTTGTTTCTTTATCTTCTTTTTTTTCTTTTGTTTCTTTATCTTCTTTTTTTTCAATTTTTTCAACTTTTACTTCTTTTAATTTTTCTTCTTTTTTCTTTTTGAATACTAAAATTTTTGGCATCTCTGCAAGTTCTGCATAAACAATTCCTTTTATTTTCTTAGCTCTAATTTTTAATTTCATTATAGGTTTTCTTATCCCTTTATGCCAAATCTCTTCGTTTAAATACTTATCAATTTTTACTTTTTTTATATCTCTTTTTTCAACTTTCATATGGCGAGCCAAGAACTCTTTAAGTGCTCTTATAGCTTTTTTTGCTCTTCTATATCTTGGTACTTTAATAACTTTTTTTCTTAAATTAATTATGTATTCTCTTTCTATTTCTGGTTTTTCTTCAATATGTTTTTCATATTTTTTTTCTTTTGTTTCTATTTTAGAATTTTGTTCTTCTTTCTGTTTTTCTTCTTCAAATTTAATTTCTTTATCTTCTTTATTATCTTGGGAAAGTTTTTTATTTTCTAAGTTTTCTTCAATTTCCTTTTTTTCTTCGTTTGTTTTTTTCTTTCTTGTCATTCTATCCTAGATAGTCTTTTTTAATTCTTTTTGGTTTTAAATTTAATTTTCTTATTTTCCAGTTTCTTTTAATGTGTGTTATTTCAGCAGGATGAATTTTTTTACCTTTACCAAATTTTCTAACAATTGCCCAAAAAGGAGCCCATTTTGTTTGTCTAGCGAATTTTTCCAAATGAATTTTTTTTGATTTTTGATTGTGTTTTTTAACCATTTTTTACCTCTACTTTAATAGAATCTAAAAAATCTCTTCCTTTTTTTGTCAATCTTCTTCCATATTGTAATTTATCAACTTTTTCTATAAAACCTACTTTTTCTCCCTGCTGTAGAATAGTTCTTATTATTTTTCCAGATGCTTTTTTAAATTTATTTGGTCTAACACCTCTTTTCTTTTTTGAACCATAAATTTTTCTTAATCTTTGAACACCTATTACTCCTTTTAAATAAAGCTGTCTTAAAACAGAAGCAGCTCTTTTATACCAGAAGTCTTTTTCTTCAGGAGGTCTTTGCTTTGCACAACCTGTCTTTACATATAATGCCCATTCTGGTGGTTGGAATTCAGGAATTTTTTTTAAAGCTTCTGCTAAGGCTAGATTATACTTTTGAGGATCCTTTGAAAATATTTCTTTAGTCATTTTTAAACAGGCCGTATCTTACGATACTAGAATGTTCTTTTTTAGAACATTAAGCCTAAAATTTTTTCTTTTTACTTGTTTTTAAATCTATTGTTTTTTAGAATAAAGTTTAAAAAAGCTTTTTTCTTAGAAAAATAATGAAAAATAGAACATTTTTGTTTGCTTTGGTTTTAGTTTTATTTACTAGTGTAAATGCTTTTGAATTAGAGAAGATAATAGTTAATGATATTGCTATACACTCTTTTGATAATCCTGCAGAGTTTATCTTTAAGTTTAAGAATGCTGAAAGCGGCCTATATGAAATTTTCACTTTTGTTGACGTCAAAATTTTTCCAAATGAGAAATTTTTAATAGATAACTTAAGCAATGAAATTTCGGTAAAAGTTTATCCAACAAAAAAAATAGAAGATATTAAAGGAAGATTTTCTTTTGTGTATTATATAAAAGATCCTAATTATAATGTGAAAGAAGACAGGATAAGAATAATCTTAAAAGAAATAAATGATATTTTTGAGATTTATTCCAGGGCTAATCCTTTGGCAGATAATGTCTCTTTTTATTTGGAAAATAAAGAAAATGTTTCATTAAAAAATATAACGATAAAGGCTAGTTCAATATTATTTGAAGAAAATATTACTTTCGATATAAATCCTTTTGAAAAAAAAGAATTTTTTATCAATGTTGATAAAGAAAAAATGAGGAAAATACCTGCGGGTTCTTATTTATTAGAGGTTGTTTTTATTTCTCCTGATCAGAAAAATTTTGTTAAACAAGGAAAAATAATTCTGGGAGAAAAAAGAAATATTTTAGAAGATTATAAAAAAGAAGGTTTTATTATTAAAGAAGAGGTTTTTTTTAAAAAAAATTTAGGTAATGTAAATGAAGATGTTCAATTTTCTATAGAAAAAAATTTTTTCATTTCTCCTTTTTTATTTTTCAATGAAAAACCTGATAAAATAGAAAGAGAAGGTTTTAAAAAAGTCTATTATTGGAACAAAAGATTATCCCCTTTAGATAGCTATGAAATAAAAATAAGGACTAATTATCTTTATTTAATCCTGTTTTTAATTTTATTACCTGTTTTATATTATTCTTTATTATATTACTACAAAGGAAAGGTTTCAATAAAAAAATATATCAAACCTGTAAAGACGAAATCAGGTGATTTTGCTGTAAAAGTAAAAATTCATTTAAAGGCACTTAAAAATGTTAAAAATGTATCTTTAATAGAAAATTATCCTTCAATTTTTAAGTTACATAATGATTTTGGTTTATTAAAACCGGATTTGGTTGATGATAAAAAGCACAAAATAAAGTGGAATGCTGGCGAGTTAATGAAAGGTGAAGAAAAAATTTTTAGTTATGTTTTGTACACTAAATTAGGCATATACGGTAAGCTTTTTTTCCCTAAATCAGTTTGTATTTATGAATATGGGAATAAAGTTTTAGAAACCTCTTCTAATAAAGTTTTTCTATTGTCAGAACAAATAAAAAAGTTATAATTTAACTAGTATCAAAAGTAGGTTTAGTATCTTCTCCCATATGTTTTTTTCCATATTTTTCAAAGAAAACTATCGAGTCTAAATTTATTTTTTCTTTTTTTCTTTCTTTCAATATTTTACTTTCATATCCTATAGGTAAAATAGCTTCCACACAAATTTTCTCCGGAATAGATAAAACTTTTTTTATTCCCTCTTCATAAAAAAGACCAACCCAGCAGGTTGCCAAACATTTTTCTGTTAAACCCAAAAGAACATTCTGAATTGCAGCCCCTGCTTGTTGTGCCCCAAATTGTTTATCAAAAAAGTCATAATTTTTCTTAACACTTTCTCTGTCTGAAACAACAACAATTAAGTAATGAACTTTTCCGACAAATTCTTGCTGACAGGCTTCCGCTATTTTTTTTATTTTTTCCTTGTCCGAAACAAAGATAAATTTTACTGTGAAAAGGTTTCCTGCCATGGGGGCATAACGAGCATAATCTAATACTTGTAAAATGTCTCTCCAATTTGGCTCTTTTATAGAGAAATTTCTTACACTATGTCTTTTTTTTATTGCTTCTTCCAATTTCATAAATATTAAAGAGAAAATAAGTTTAAAAATATAACTAAATTTATGATATAATTAAATTTAAAAAATCTTTTTTTTTATTATTTTAAGGCCTCAGTAGTATAAAGGCTAGTACGCAAGCCTGTCGCGCTTGAGATCCGGGTTCAATTCCCGGCTGGGGCGTTTTTTATTATAATTATTATTTTTTCATAATTATCTTTTTACAATTATCAAAGGAACTTCTTTTACTTTTCCTATATTATCTTGATTATATTTATATGCTGTTAAAACTATTTTCTTTTCTGACATTATTTCTCCTTCAGATCAATACTCCGGACGTATAAATAAGTGATAAAAATTTCTTACACCAAGCAATGCAGCTATTTCTGAATAAAATTTAAAAGCTTTTTCATCGCTTGAATTTTCGCTAAGAGAAACAAAAAATCTTCCATCAACAATCTCTCCTATTTTAAGATTCTCAGCAGAGTTTATACTCCAATATGGATCAAATCTCTTTATTATATCGCCAAAAGGCCTGCTGTGGGTGTGAAAATAAACAAAAGAGAAATTATTGTTTCCAGAACAAAAAGCAATCCACTTTCCAAATTTATTAAAAAAAGTTTTTTTTCTTGGAGAGGTCAATTCAGTATCATTTTCAGAGCATATTTCGTAATTAAAGGAAATTCTAATAACTTCTTCTTTTAAATCGTTTGTTACAAAAAATCCGAAATGTTCATACTGACTATTTATTATTTTATTAAATGTTAATACCAATTCTTCATTAATAATTACTCTTTCTATATTTTCCATGGCAAATTCATTTATTTTTTTAAAAAACATTAAATTTATAAACCTTTTTTTATAATAAACTTTAACTAAATAAAGGGGTCTAAATGGTAATAAAAAAAGTTAGTAAGGCTATAGATGATTTAGGACAAAAAGAGATTGCAGGGAAAACAATTGGTGGATGGGCTTTTGTTATAGGTCTAGTGTTAGCTTTTGTTATAGCTGCTTTTGGTTCGCAACAGACATGGCCAGTTTATACTCTTTTAGTACTTGGATTACTAGTGGGTTTTTTTAACATCAATGAGAAAGAAGTTTCTTCTTTTTTATTGGCAGCAGTAGCTTTTATGTTTACATTCTTTTCTTTGGGAGTAATTGTGAAAGTTATTCCTATATTTGGTGAAAGTTTGGCTTATTTATTTACTTTAATTAATGCATTTGTTGCACCAGCAGCAGCAGTGGTTGCATTTAAAGCATTATTTGCTCACGCAAAGAATTAAGATTTTTTCTTTTTTTACCTCTTTTTATATTTTTTTAGAATTCTTTAGTGAGAGTGTTTAATTAAGGTTTTAAAGATTCTTCAGAACTTATAAACTTAACCTTTAATATAGACATAATGTTTTTATTTGTTTTTTATTGGCACAAGTGCTGAAATAATAAATTAGAAAAATTTTTCTTCAAAAATCAATCTGAAATAAGAGAAATATCCCTCTTATTATTTGTAAGAAGTAAATTAAAATAATATTGATGATTGTTACTTAGTAAACTTTATTCTCGAAAGAAATTCTAAAATAAATTAATATTTTTTTATTTTAGTTTTAAATAACTAATCCCAAAAACAAAACTTGGGTAAAACCATTTACAAAGAAGATTCTGTACCTGTAATCTTTGAACAAAGAGTATTCAAACCTTCATATCCTTGCTTTAAAAAATTAGACCATTCTAAATTTGAACTCATGTTATTTACAGCAACACCAATAAAACCACCCATTAAAGTTGTTGTTCCAACTTGCACAATTCTTTTTGTAATTCCTTCTTTCATATCTTCTGTTCTTTTTAAAAGATAAGCTCCCGCAGTTATAGGTGAGGCTAAATTAATTCCATCTGCCAAGCCTGGCGCTTCTAAAAATTTTTCTGCTAAGCCAGCCAATACGATTCCACCTAAATAAATGGCTCCAGCATTTCCTAAACTATTTATTATGGGACGGTTTTTATACCAATCTTTAAATCCCATAAAAATTATAATAGGCCTTTATTTATAAATCTTTCTATTTGTTACTACTAAAAAGTTAACTAAATCTCTCCATACAATACTCTACTAATTCTTCATCTTGAATTTGTCTTGTTTGTGTTTCTGTTCTTATCATAAATATTTTTCTTCCTTCCAATGAAAGAAAAACAGGAAATTCCGAAGGGTTAATTTTTATTAAACAAACATTTTTTCCTTCGAAATTTTCAAATTTAAATTCTAAAAAATAGTTTATTTTATTATAAATTTTGGGAGGAAAATAAGGACGAATTATTTCATCAATAATCATTCTTTTATATCCATCAAGAGAAAAATCTTTTTTCTGTTCCTTGAGTTTTTCTAAATCTTTTTCTATTCCGACAACTTCGTAATTAGAGTTTTCTTTTTTTTCTTTTACTCCTAAAACCAAAACTCCGCCCTCATTATTCATTAGAGCAGCAATTGATTTTGCTATTATAACCTTTGAAGCTTTTTGTTTAAAAGTATGTAATTCATATGATTTGCTTTCTTTAATTTGATGGGTGTTATAATTTAAACTCCACAATACTTCCGACTTAAATTCAACTTTTTGGCTTTCTCCTTTTCTTACAAGCTCTTCAACTTCAGTCTTTTGTTTTTCATCGATAATTCTTTGGACTCTTCCAATCTCTCCAGACTTTAATCTAACTAATAGCTTTTTTCCTTCTGTTTTTATTCCAACATCTTCAACAATCCCTATAACTTTTTTTTTATCTTTCGTTGTGATAATTTCTACTTTTAATCCTTTTTTTATTTCGCTTTCCATCTTATTTTTTAAAATGTTCAAAAACTATTTTTTTAAAATTATCATATTCGCTCATAGGAATTCTTAAACCACATGCTTTTTCATGCCCTCCACCTATAGAATTTTTTATTTTTTTTAATATTTTTTCTACAAATTTTTTTGCTTTTTCTCCTCTAAGGGAAATATTAACTATATCTTCTTTTTTATAACAAACCAATATAAATTTTTTTTGATAAAGATATAATAACTTATTAGATATTTCCGAAGTTAAACTATATTTTCCAGAGAACTCTAAAAAAACAAAACTATCAAAAACTTTTATTTTCTTTATATTATTTTCTATAATTTTATTTAATTCTTTATATTTTTCATGCATAAATTGATTTTCTTTTTTTTCAATTAAAATATCATAAAAAGAATTGCTTTTAGCAAGATAGTAG
>JAWALV010000019.1:0-9373 GCA_038886595.1 Candidatus Pacearchaeota archaeon
AAAATGTCATTAACTCTCTTCATATTTTCGCTTTTAATATTTCTTTGATAAATACTAACTTAATTATAGAGCATGTTGATGAAGTTAAGGGTTATTATTAATACATTTTAGATATTGAGTTATTTATTGGTTATTTCGAGTTCTACAAGATTTCATTTTAATGAATAAGAGATTTGAAAGTTTAAATCAAAATAATGATTTTAGCATCTAATTTAAATTTAATAAAAACCAAGAAATCAAATCTTCTTAAAATTATTCCAAGCCAACTCAAACAAATCTTCTAAGGCTTTTGCAAAAAAATCAGTATTTAACCAAATACCGACATCATAAGAAGGATGGATCTTTTCATCATCTAAAACCATAAACATAAGTTCTTTTGAATCGACTACCATAAATCTTGCTTTAAAATTACCGCAGTCTCTAACATCAGCAACTTTTTGTAAATCTTTCGCAATTCTTTTGTTTTGTTCTGTAATTGGTACAGCAACTCTTATTTTTACACCTCTCTTTTTAGCCTTTTCCATAGAAGGCATCAAAACTTCTACTTTTCTCGTTAAACCATCGGCTGTTGTTACAAAAGTTATTGTTTCTTCTGCACTTCTAACCATCATATCTAGATGATTATAAAGATTTTGTCTTCCTTTTATTGCACCAGATAAATCTGTTGGTTCTACATATTTTACACCTTCTTCAAAAAGAGAATTTAATTGGTCTAAAACATCTTCTTTTTTTAATGCTTCTAATCTTTGAGATTTTTCTTTGGCTTCATAAACTAAATTCTTTTTTACTCTTTCAATAACTTCCTCTGGTTTAAGGGCGACAAATTTTATTGGTTTACCGACTTTCATTACAATAAAACCTTTTTTTTCTAAACTCTCTAGAATATCATAAGTTCTTGACCTTGGAACATCGCTTATTGAAGAAAGTTCTCCGGCAGTTGATTGTCGACGAGAAAGAAGCGCAATCCAAACTTTTACCTCATATAAATTTAAATCGAAAATCTTCCTTAATCTGCTTAAAAAATCTTCTTTTACGATCATAAATTTTTAAATAAAAAAGAGTATTTAAATCTTTCTTTAGTTTTTTTCCGTTGCTAGTGACTAATAAAAATAGAAGAAAAACCTATCTTAAAAGAACCGCCTCTAAATTTTCCTTCAAATATTATAGGAATTAATTTTACCTCAGAAAAATAAATATTTTCTGCCCCAATTCTTTCTTTTTCAACCAAAAAATATTTTTCTATTAGCTCTTTATTTTTTGAGCTTATTAAAACAACAACATCTATTTTATCTTTTCTCACAAGGCCTTTTTCTTTTCTTAAATTTTGAATAACTCTTGCTATTTCGTTGGCAAAACCCTCTGCTTCTAGTTCAGGAGTTAAATTTGTATCAAGAATTATTTTTTTGTCTTTTGTTTTTTTTAAAAAAACCATTTTGACATTAACTTCTTCTTTTAAAATTTCTTTTAGTTCTTCTCTTATTTCATATCCTTCTAAAGTCAAACTAGACAAAACTTGTTTTAGAGGTATTCTTACTTTGTCCCTTTCTCTTAAAACTTCTGAAGCTATTTCTCTTATCTTTTGCATCTCTTCTTCCAAGGTTTCATCTATTTTTCCCTGTTTAGGCCAATTTTCTAGATGAACGGATTTTTCCATTTTAAGTGTTTTAAAAATTATTTCTGCAGAGAAAGGCATTATGGGGGCAATAATCTTTGCTAAATTTTCTAAGACGAAATGAAGAGTTGCCTTTGCTTCTAAGTCACCATTTACAAATCTTTCTCTACTTCTTCTTATGTACCAATTGGAAAGATTTTCTACAAAGGAAGAAATTTCCTTGCAAGTATTTATACTATCATAATTTTCTAAATTTTTAGTTACGCTTTTTACTAAGCTGTTAGTTTTAGAGATTATCCATTTATCCAAGATGTTTTTTGATTTAATATTTTTTATCGGAATTTCTTCGTAAAGAGAGTAAAAATTAGCAGAATTTAGAAGAGGCATAATAACTTTTTTATAAGTTTCTTCAAGCGCTTTGTCTGAAAAATTAAAATCTTCTGCGTTCATAACAGAACTACCCATTAAATAAAATCTAAAACTATCCGCTCCGTATTTTTCCATTAAAATATTTGGGTCTGTAAAGTTTCCCTTAGATTTAGACATTTTTTCCCCGTCTTCCGCAAGAATTGTTCCTGTTGTTACAATATGTTCAAATGGAATTTCGTCAAATAAAATTGCAGACAAGACAAGCATATAATAAAACCAAGCCCTTACTTGTCCAATGTATTCTGCAACGAATTGGGCTGGAAAATTGTCCTCAAAGAATTTTTTGTTTTCAAATGGATAGTGAAATTGTGCGAAAGTCATACTGCCACTTTCAAACCAACAATCTAAAACTTCTGGGACTCTTTTGTACTCTTTTTCATTTTTGACTAAAATTATTTCATCTAAAAAGTCCTTATGCAAATCTATTTCTCCTTTTGGTAGATTTTTTGCATATTTTTTCAATTCTTCTATAGAACCAATGACTAAAACGTCTCCGTCTTTTGATTTCCAAATTGGTATTGCTGTTGCCCAATATCTGTTTCTTGAAATGTTCCAATCTGGAGCGTTTTCTATAGAATATCTAGCTCTTCCATCTCTTAAAAAAGAAGGATGATACTTAAGTTTTGAGTTTAACTCTAAAAGACGGGGCTTTATTCTTTGAATATCGACAAAAAGAGAAGGTACTGCCTTATAAATAAGCTTCGTTTCACACCTATAACAAAAAGGATAATCGTGAGATATTTTTTTAACTAAGACAACATTTCCTTTTTGTTTTAAATAATCAAGAATATCTCTATTGGAGTTATGAACAAACATTCCTGCAAAATCATAAACTTCTTTTTTGAAATTTCCTTTCTCATCGACTGGATCAACTAAAGGAATATTGTATTTCTTACAGACCTCATAGTCTTCTTCTCCATAAGCAGGCGCAATGTGAACAATACCTGTTCCATCTTCTGCACTTACAAAATCACCTAAAACAACTTTGAATGAATTAGGATTGTCTTTAAAATAAGGAAAAATGGGCTCGTATTTTTCGCCTTCTAATTCTTTTCCTAAAAATTCTTTCTTTAATTCGTACTCATCTTCACTTTTATAATATTTAGATAATAAGCTTTTACATAATATGTAATCTTCATTTTCGTTTTTGTCATGTATTAAAACATAAGTTAATTCCGGATTAACTGCTAAAGCTAAATTGGAAGGTAAAGTCCAAGGGGTTGTGGTCCATGCCAAAAAATAAAAATCTTTGTTTTTAGATTTGAATTTTAAAACTACGCTGTCGTCTGTAATTTTTTTGTAAGTGTTGTCCATTGCTATCTCTGCTTTAGCCAACGGTGTAGAACAACGAGGACAATACATGAGAATTCTTTCTCCTTCATAAATAAAACCTTTGTCCCATAATTGTTTGAATGCCCACCATACACTTTCTATATAATCATTATCCATTGTTTTGTAAGAATTTTTCATATCAACCCAACGAGCTATTCTTCTGATTGTTTTTTCCCATTCTTTTGTGTATTCTAAGACCTTAGTTCTACAAAATCTGTTAAATTCTTTTATGCCTATTTTGTTCTCAATTTCGTCTTTTGAGTTTATTCCTAACTCCTTTTCTGCTATATTTTCGATAGGTAAACCATGGCAATCCCATCCCCATACTCTTCTTACATAGCGACCTTTCATCGTCCAAAATCTCCCATAAAGATCTTTCGTAATGCTACCAAGAAGATGTCCGTGATGAGGAAGACCAGTAGCAAAAGGCGGACCATCATAAAAAATATAAGGTTTAGAATTTTTTGTTTTTTCTAGAGATTTTTCAAACGTCTTATCTTTATCCCAAAATTCCAAAATTTCAAGTTCTTTTTCATTTATATTTTTTTTATCCATAAAAAAGAATAATAAAAGAGTTTTTTTAACTTTTTCTATGGGAAAGATTAATAAACACAAAAAAGTATTAAAAGATGAAAAATGAGTGAAGAAATTCCTTTTAGCGAAAGAGTATTTTTTAGCTTTGCTGATAAAAATGAAAAATTATTTGGTTTTCTAAAAGAAGATTTATTACAAGCAAATATGAAAATTTTATATCAAAACTATGTATCACAAACAATATTTTATACTCTTATTTTTCTTTTTTTTTCAATTGTTGTTTCTATAATACTTTATTTTCTTACTAGCAACTGGGCTTCTTTTTTGATTCTAATAATTCCTTTTGTCCTATTTATTTTTTTATTGAAAAAACCTTCTATTGAAGCAAAAAACATAGCAAAAAAAATAAATGAAGAATTGCCTTTTGCAGTTATTTATATGGCTGCAATCTCACAATCAAATATTGAACCATTAAGAATGTTTAAATTAATAGCAAATTCTAAAGAGTATCCAAATATTGCTTTTGAAATAAAGAAAATAATAAATCAAGCAGAATTTTTTGGTTATAACTTTGCAGATGTTTTAAAAGATTATTCATCAAAAACAAGAAATGAAAAATTAAAAGATTTATTTAATGGAATGGCTATAAATATAATAAGCGGCGGTTCTTTAAAAAATTTTTTAGAAAAAAAAGCTGAAAGTTTATTTTTTGAATATAAAATGGAAAGACAAAAATATAATTATTTGGCTGGAACTTTTTTAGATGTTTATATAAGTCTTCTAATAGTTGGTCCTTTAATATTAATAATAACTTTAGTTCTGATTACTATAAGTGGTTTTAAAATGCCTATACCTCTAACAAATTTTTTTTTACTTTTTATTTTTACTTTAATACTACTAAATTTTATTTTTTTAATAATTATCGAATTAAAACAACCAAAAACATAAAATGAAATTAAAATATACATTTATTTTAATAGGAATAGTAACTTTATTCTTATCTATAATATTTTTAGAAGAAGATATAAGGAATTTTTTAATCGTTATGAGCTTTGTTATTGGCATACTCCCTTTAGTAGTTGAAAATGCTATAAAATCAAAAAAAGAGAGAGAAAAAGAAGAAAAGTTTTTAGAATTTATTCGGGATATTCTAGAAAATGTAAAATCTGGAACACCAATAACAAAATCAATTTTGAATGTACAAAACAGAGATTATGGGGTCTTAAGCCCTTATATTAAAAAACTTTCAAACCAATTGGCTTTAAGTTTTCCTTTGAGTGAGGCCTTAAATAATTTTTCTAAAGAAGTAAATAATGATCTAATATCAAGAACGGTAGAGCTATTAATGGAAGCGAATAGATCTGGTGGAGAAATAGTAAGCGTATTGTCTTCTATAGATAATTCTATAAGTCAAATACAGATGTTAAAAAAAGAAAGAAAAAGCCTTGTTTTTAGTCTGCAAGTTCAAGGTTATATAATTTTTCTTGTTTTTATGGCAATAATATTGATTTTAAATTTTTTTCTTATACCTAAATTAGTTGAAGTAGGAGAAATAGGTAAGAAAGAGGATCTTGAAATAAAACCTAGCATGGAAATAAATTTTTCATATATAATATTAATAGTTGTTTTTGTTGAAGCAATTTTCTCAGGTTTAATTATAGGAAAAATAGCGGAAGGCAGAGTTATAAATGGAATAAAACACTCTTTCATTTTAACATCCTTATCATTAATCATATTTTTTGGAGCAAAATTAATATTTAGTTAAATAAACAAAAGATATAAAAAATGAAAAAAACTAAAAAAATTATGAAAAGAGGGATATCTCACTTAGAAGTTATAATAGGCTTTGGGATTTTTTTAAGCGTAGTATTATTTATTTCTATTTTTTTTAGCCAAAAATTTCAAGAAGACAAATCTTTAGAAAAAAAAGTAATTTTATTAAAAAATAACTTTATAGAAAAAACCAAAACAGAAATTAAGGTTTTTTTTCTCAATGCTTCTGAGCCTTGTTCACCTTATAATAATCTTAAAGGAACAAGTAAACAAATTAGTCAAAATCAATATTATATTGCGCTTTCCCAAGAAATAAATAATACGTTAAAAAATTGTAGTAGTGTCGGTGATTTTGAAATAGGTAGTATAAGAAGAAAAGAAGTTTTGTCTAATAATTCTTTAGAAAATATAAAAACAAAATATTATAATGATTATGAAAACTTAAAAAAAGGATTATCGATAGAAAAAAATTATAACTTTGAAATATATTCTGAAGGTTATGAACTAAAAAAAAATAGCACAGAAAATCTAAATATTGTTTCAAGAAAATATAGGTTGGAAGTTATAAATTCAAACGGAGTAATAGAAAAAAAAGAATTTACTTTTAGAATATGGTAAAAAATAAAAAAGGTTGGTTAAGAATATTTGAAGCTTTTTTAGCAGTGATTCTTGTTTTGGGAGCAGTTTTAGTATTAAACACAATAAAAAAAGAAGATGACAAAGAAAAAATTAGTGATTTTTATATAAATGAAATAAAAAAAGAAATAACTAAAGAAATATTAACGAATGAAGAAATAAGAAGAATGGTTATATCAAGAGAGGAAAATGGAATAAAAAATAAGTTGAAAAATTTGGTTGGAGAAAAATACGAAATAAATGTAAGGGTTTGTAATTTAACAGAAAAGTATTGTTTTTATAACCAAAATTATCCTCAAAAAGACGTATTTGTAGAAGATGTAATTATAAGCGGTAATATTACTTTATATCAACCTTTAAGAGTAAGGGTTTTTTTATGGAAAAAAGATTAATTAAAAATCCTTTATTATTTTTAGAAATATGGTTTTTGAAATAACTATAGGTAGAAATGAAAGTGAAAAAAAAATATTTGAAAAAAAGGCTTTAGCTTATATTGGTAAAGGATATGTTAAGATGGGAGAATATATCTCTTTATCAAATAAAATATATTTAGATATAGCAAAAAGTCACGTAATTCTTGTTGCAGGAAAAAGAGGTTCTGGAAAATCCTATACTCTTGGAGTTATAGCCGAATCTATTTCAGAAAAAGAAAAAGAAGACAATTTAAACATAGCTTCTCTAATTTTTGATACGATGGGGATCTTTTGGACAATGAAATTTAGAAATTATAAAGACAAAGAACTTCTTAATGAATGGAGGCTTGAATCAAAGAATGTTCCTATAGAAATTTTCTCTCCTAGCGGTTATTTTGAAGAATATAACAAAAGAGGAATTTCTGTCGATAAAGAGTTAAAAATAAAAGTTTCCGAGATTTCTTTGGGTGAATGGATTGAACTTTTTAATTTAGATTATACAAAACAAGAAGCAGTTTTAATTTCGAATGTTTTTTCTTCACTTATTGAAAAAAAGAAAACTTTTGGTTTTGAAGACATCATTAAAGAAGTAAAAAAAAATCTTTCTTTCAGTGAAGAAACAAAAAATTCTGTTATTTCTCTTTTTAACATGGCAAAATCCTGGGGAATTTTTGACGAAAAAGAAGGCACCCAAATAAAAGAAATGGTAAAGAGAGGGCAAACAACGGTTGTTGATTTGTCCATGTATTCTTCTATCGGGCAGTTTAATATTAGGGGTTTGGTTATTGGGCTTATTTGCAAAAAGCTTTTCAACGAAAGAATGGTTTCTAGAAAAGAAGAGGAAGTTTATTCTTTACAAAAAGGGTTGACTGATTTTACAATATCTTCTACAAAAGACATGCCTTTGATTTGGATTTTTATTGACGAAGCCCATGAGTTTCTTCCGAAAGAAGGCAAAACTCCTGCGACAGATGCTTTAATTCAATTGCTAAGGGAAGGAAGGCAACCAGGAATTTCATTGATTTTAGCAACTCAACAGCCAGGAAAAATTCATACTGATGCAATGACACAATCAGATATTGTTATTTCTCATTTGCTTACTGCAGAGCAAGATATTAAGGCCTTAAACGAAGTCATGCAGAGCTATGTTTATGAGGGAATAAAGAAAAAGATGAACGAATTGCCAAAACAAAAAGGAGCTGCTCTTGTCCTAGATGATAACTCGCAAAGAATTTATTCAATAAGAGTTCGTCCTCGTTACACCTGGCACGGCGGAGAAACCCCTAGCGCTATACAAAAACTAATTAAATAAAAAAATTAAACAATATCATAAATAAAAATTATAAAAAATCTTTACCTGTTTTTATTTCTATTTTTTTTGTATCTTTTTTTATTAATCCTATATCAAATCTTTCTTTCTCGAATTTATCCCCATAAATCTCTTTAAATATAGATAAAGAGAGTTTTATTCCTTCTTCACAAGTTATATTTTCCTTATATTTTTCTCTGATTTTTTCCCTGAGTTTTTCATCATCTTCACCTATTGCCCATGCTTTATATTTTAAATAATTGCCAGTTACATCTGTAACAAACAATTCTGTCTCTTGATTTATTCCCGCAATCATTAAAGATGTGCCAAAAGGTCGTGTTCCGCCATATTGAGTAAATTGTTGTTTAATATCAGATATTTCTTTTACAATAGACTCTGTATGTGCAGGAGAATCATAGACTAATTTATGTTGTTGAGAAATGACTCTTGCCTTGTCTATTAAAATTCTAGCATCAGAAAGAATACCTGCTGCAACACACATTATATGATCATCTATCTGAGATATTTTATTAGATGAACTTTCTATTATTAATTTATCTTTTTGTCTCCTATCCGAAACTAATATAACCCCGTCTTTACAAACCATTCCTATAGAAGGACTTCCAAGACGAACTGTCTTTTCTGCATATTCAACTTGTAAAATATGCCCATCTGGAGCAAACATAGTTGCTGCCCTATCATACCCCATTATTTGATGTTGAACGTCTTCCATTTTAGAATCATTTTTATTTTAGTTTCTTTAAGTTTTTAAACTTTTTTATTTAAACCTTTTATAGTGCCAGAAACTCTTTTTACTTTTAATCCAGCAAAAGCAAGAGAAGCCAGAACATCATTTAATTTTTCTCTTATGCAAGACCCAATTACAAAATTTTTTTTCTTTTCAACAAATACATAGGCAGATTTTGCCATTCCTAAAATTCCAATATAGTCCAAAATTGCTTTTTCTATTTTCTTTTCATCATCACATTGAACTAAAAAATACCTTCTATTATCTCTTGAACTTGGATTGAGTTTTAGTTTTTTCATATATACTAAAAAATAGAAAGCTATATATATATTTCTATGTGATATATATATTTCTATGTGAAAATTATGTATAAAATTCAACTAAATAAACAAAAATTGAAATGAGGTGAAATATGGAAAAAGCACAAATTTGGAGTGTTGTTGGAGTTGCTTTGGTAGTAGCAGTTTTAGCTTCAGTGGTAACAGCGACAATAACAGGTAATGCGATAAGATTGAATCAAGACAAGTATGGGCGATACCAAGTTTATACAAAGGATGAAGTTTATAATAAGAAAGAAATTGATGCGA
>JAWALV010000020.1:0-8912 GCA_038886595.1 Candidatus Pacearchaeota archaeon
TTGTAGCTAGCATAGTTGCTGCCAAATCTTCTGCATATTCTCCTGCTTTTTTTGCAGTTTCGCCAAAAGCGTGATGTTCTGAAAGATAACCATAATGATTAATATCTTTCGGTATAGCCAAACCTATCGCTGAAGCAACCAACCTATTTGGCTCGTTTGTTTCATTTCTTGCCATAACACAAAAAGTTATTTGTCCTTCTTTTAAAAGTTTTAAACCTTCTTCTTTTGATACAATTTTACAATTTGGAGGAAATATTGAAGGAATATATACTAAATTACATTTTTCTATTCCAGCATCTCTTAAAACCAATTCAAAACTAGCCAATTTATCTTTATGAACACCAACTCTTTTTGTAAAAAAAAACTTTTGTGGGAACAAGATTATTTATCATTTATATTTTTTTATTTTTGTAACATTTATAAACTTTTTCTTTTTTATATTTAAATGAAGAAAAAATATTTTTTTTCTAATAAAAAAATAGAATTTGAAGAGAGAATAAAAAAACTTATTCCAAATGAAGAAGACAGAAGAAAATTCTGGGAATTTTGTCAAAAAGAAGCAATTGACTCGATAAGATGCAACACTATTAAAATTTCTCCAGAAGAACTAAAAAAAAGATTGATTTCTTATGGTTGGAAAATAAAACAACCATTCAAAGATTATTCGGAAATTTTTATTATAGAAAAAGAAACAAATCTAAAACCAGGAGAATTAGGAAAAACCCTAGAACATGTTTTAGGTTATTATTATGTTCAAGATATCTCGTCGATGATGCCGCCGATAGCAATATTACCAAAAGAAAATGAATTATTATTAGACCTCTGTGCTTCTCCAGGTTCGAAAACGACACAAATAGCTGCAATGATGAAAAATAAAGGAACAATAATTGCCAATGATTTGTCAATAGATAGAATAATGATTCTTAACGCAAACTTAGAAAAATGCGGCGTCACAAACACCCTTGTAACAAAAAAGGATGCTGTCCAATTTTGCAAAGTTTGGTCTAAAAAAATAAAATTAAAATTTGACAAAATTCTCTTAGATGTTCCTTGTTCAGGAGAAGGAACTTTAAGAAAAAGCCCACATACTCTTCAAATATGGAACTTAAATTTTATAAAGAGCTTATCTCAACAACAAAAAAAAATTTGTGCTTCGGCAATACCTCTTTTAAAAGAAAAGGGAACTCTGGTTTACTCAACATGCACTTTAACACCTGAAGAAAACGAAGAAGTCGTCGACTTTATGTTAAAAAATTTTAATTTAGAAATAGAAGACTTTGAAATTCCAATGAAAACTAGGCCTGGAATTACAGAATGGGAAGGAAAAAAATTCGATGAAAAAATTAAATTATGCAAAAGAATCTATCCTCAAGACAACGATAGCGATGGGTTTTTTCTAGCTAAATTAAAGAAAAAATAATTCTATTATTTTGTTTTAAATCCGAAATCAAAATTTTTTGAATCTGCTTTATTTTTTTCTAAAAAAGAAAAAACTTTTCCATGTTTTGATCCCCTTATTAAATATTTTATTGCCTTTTCTGTTTCTTCCATATTTTCTGAATCACAAATTATACCTATTTTATTTTTTCTTAATAAAAGTTTTGAATTGCTCAAATTTTCAATTAGTTTTAATACCTTTCCTTTTTTTCCTATTAACCTGCCCCTTATATCTTCTAAATTATTTCTTCTTGTGTAATCTTTAATATTTATTACGACAAAATCGCTATCTTCTAATATAGTTAAAGCGTCTTCTACATCAAAACCAAAATCTATAGCAGACAAAATTTTTTCTACTAGAAATTCGTCATACTCTTTTCCTTTAATAAAAATAATTTTTCCTTTCAAAAAAAGATTTAGTTTTATTTTCTCTTTTATTTTTGGAAGAGCTTTTCTTATATTTTTTTCATTTTCAAAGAAAAATTTTCTGACCATTTAAAATTCCTCTGAAGATATATTCTTCAAAAAACCATCTATTCTTAATTTTTCTGCTTCTCCTTTTGTATATTTAAAAATTATGTCTGCTTTATTATCATCAAACTCCCAGGGTTCTACCAAAACAACATCTCCTTCCCTTAACCAAAAATCTCTTTTGAAACGACCTGGAACACGACAATTCCTAGTTTTTCCATCCATACATGCCACATACATTCTTCCAGCCCCAAGTCTTTGTGTTATTATACCTATTTTCTCTTTTCCCTTTGGAAGCTTTACTCTTAAAGGGATAAAATTCTCTTTATTATCTTCTTTATTTTTTTCCATATAAAAAAAAGAACTGAAGTATTTTTAAAGATAACTTTCAAAACTATAAAAGGACAAGGGCATAAGGAATGCCTGCTATCTTGCCAATATTATCTTCTTTTATTAAACCTATGTTTAAAGCTAAAGAACAACTTCTCTCCCCAACAAAGTTAAAAGAAGCATCTTCTTTTTTATAAAATAATAAAATTTTTTTTATTTCTTCTTCTGTTTTCTGTTCTCCTTGAAAAAATTCTCCTGTCAAATCAAGTTCTTTTTTTCCCTCTTCAAATTTTTTCCCTAATATCTCTTTATCACATAAAGTAACAATATATCGTCTAGCTTTATGTACTTTAATTAACATATCAAAAACCTTTCTTTGCTTCGCCTTTTTTTATAGCTTCAAGAGCTTTTTGTTCTGAAAGCATAACACAAACAACTACCCCTGTCTCTGGACATTTTCCTTTTGCCATATAAACACCTTTTTCTGTTTTTTCTATCACAGGGTCTTTTATAAAAACTTTCTTTTTTGCCTTGACGCTATAACCTTCTATAACCATAAAACCTCCTATAATTTAGTTAGAGGGTATTTATTTCCACAGGCAATGCATTTTAAAAAGGTTTCGCCTTCTTTTTCAGATATTTCAGTATCTGGCTTCCCACAATATTTACATTTAACGAATTGCTCCACATATAGAAGTATTTTTTGCTGAATCATATTTTTTGAAATTTTTCTAGTTAGAATTAACCTATCTCCTGCAATTTCCCCAAAAGAAGCTAGATTCTTATATAAAAATTTAGCTAGATGTTCTTGGTCTCTTCTCAAACAATCAGCAATTTCCGAAAAATTTGTTATTATTGTTTTTTTTCCTTCTATAAGAATTTCTGGTTTTTTAATTTCGAATCTATCGCAAATTGATTCTTTCTTATCTATGCAAGAATAAGCTTTTTCTAATAATTTTTCGTATTCCATAAATAAGTTAAAAAAAGAATGTTTTTAAATATTTCAGTAAGATTTTTATAATAGAAAAACATTTTTTTTATATGGAAAAAGAGGTCCTGCAAGAAAATTCTAAAGAAAAAAAATTTTGGAAGATAATTAACAATATAAAAAAAATAAAAATACAAGGTGCCAATAATATAGCAAAGGCAGGAATTGAAGCTTTTTTACTTTTTCCAGACAAAAAACACGCGAAAGAAATTCTTTCAACAAGACCAACAGAACCACTGCTTCAAAATTTCATAAAAATATTATTAAAATCAAAAAATCCTGAAAAAACAGCAAAAATGCTTTTTCAATATACTGAGAACTCTCAAAATTCAATAAATCGTGAAGGTTTAACGCTAATAAAAGACGAAATGAAGATTTACACTCATTGCCATTCTTCTTCTGTTATAGAACTTTTGAAATATGCTAAAAAGAAAGGAAAAAAATTTAGTGTTTATACAGCAGAGGTCGCCCCACTATATCAAGGAAGAATGACTGCAAAAGATTTAGCAAAAGAAGGAATAGTTGTTTATGTAACTCCCGATTTGTCTGCTGAAAATTTTCTTAAAAAATGCGATTTATTTCTGTTTGGAGCAGACGCCTACACTAGGAAATACATTTACAATAAAATAGGTACAAATACTTTAGTCAAAATTGCCTCTCTTTATAATGTTCCTTCTTATTCTGTAGGTTTTACTCTAAAATACACTAGAAATGTTAAGCTAGAAAAAAGAAGCGGAAAAGAAGTTTGGAACGAAAAAAATCCTTTAATTAATGTTGAATATTATTCCTTCGATAAAATAAAAGGCCGTTCTGTTACAGGAATTATTTGTGAAAGCGGAATTTTGCCTTACAGAATTTTTAGGAAAGTCGCAAAAAGAAATTTAAGAGAATTAAAATCTTTTTTATAAAAAGATTTAATTAAATTTAAAAAAAGAAAAAAACAAATTTTTAAAATGAAAAAACCAACAAGAACAATTTCAGGTGTAGCTCCTATTTCAGTAATGCTGCCTCCAAAAAAATGTAATCATGGTACATGTGTTTATTGCCCTAGCTTAAATTCTCCCCAAAGTTATACTCCTGAAAGTCCATCTGTATTAAGAGCTGTTGAAGTTAATTATGATCCTATGAAACAAGTGGAAAGAAAAATAAAAGCTCTAGAGGCAATGAAACATCCAACTGAAAAAATAGAATTAATAGTAATGGGAGGGACATTCATGCAATATCCGAAAAAATATCGTGATTTTTTTATAAAATCTTGTTTTGATGCACTTAATCAAAAAAAATCAAAAAACCTAGAAGAAGCAAAAAAAATTAATGAAAAAGCAAAAAATCGTTGTGTTGCTCTTTGTATAGAAACTAGACCTGATGAATGTAACAATGAACAAATATATGAAATGCTAAAATATGGCACAACTAGAATAGAAATAGGTGTTCAAGTAATTGATGATAAAATCTATAAATTAATAAATAGAGGCCATAGTGTAAAAGATGTTATTGAAGCAACGAAAAGATTAAAAAATGCTGCATTTAAAGTAGGATATCACTTGATGCCAGGTTGTCCTGGTTCAAACTTTAAAAAAGATTTGAAGCTTATAAAAAAAATTTTTAGAAGCCAAAATTTCAGACCAGATCAGATAAAAATATATCCTTGTCAAGTAGTTAAAGGTGCGGAGTTGGAAAAATGGTTTTATGAAAAGAAATTTATTCCATATAAAGAGGAACAAACTAAGAAACTAATTATAAAAATAATGAAATTTGTTCCAAGATATTGTAGAGTTATGAGAATAATGAGAGAGTTCCCAAAAAATTATTTAATTGCAGGAGTTTTTAATACTGGGCTTAGAAAAGAAATAGAAGAACAAATAAAAAGAGAAAAAATAAGGATAAAAGAGATTAGATTCAGAGAGATAGGTTTTAATTTAAAAAAATTAGATGGAGACCTTTTAGATTTAAAATTAAAAAAAACAAAATATATTGCTTCTGGTGAAAAAGAATTTTTTTTAGAATTTGTTAATAAAAAAGATATTTTATTTGCTTTATTGAGACTCAGAATATTAAAAAAAGAAAAAATAGGGTTGGTGAGAGAACTTCATGTTTATGGTCCTTCTTTAGAAATTGGTAAAATTGATGAAAAAAAATTTCAACATCGGGGGCTTGGAAAAAAGCTTTTGGAAGAAGCTGAAAAAATTTGTAAAAAAGAAGAAGTTAAAAAAATAAAAATTATTTCTGGGGTAGGTGTAAGAGATTATTATAGAAAACTAGGATATATTTTAGATAAGGAAAAGATATATATGGAAAAAATTATCTAATTAGCAATTATTGCTTTATTATATACTAGGCTAAAAACTTTTGATTAGTGAATAATAAAAAAATATTTATTTAATTTTAACTATTAACAAAAGATATTTAAATTTTTCTATTGAATTAAAATAAGGCCCTGTAGCTCAGTCCGGTTAGAGTACCAGGCTCTTAACCTGGGTGTCGGGGGTTCAAATCCCCCCAGGGTCATAAAAAATAATTTTTTAAATAAAGATTTACTAATAAAAAGATTATGCTCATCACAAAAAGGCTGTGATGAGAGGGCCGATTGCTCGCGGCGCGATCGGCCCAACCATTCACATATTTAATAAAAAAAGAATTATGCATAAAAAACCTAAAAATAAACAATAAAAACCAAATAACCATAAATTGTTTTCTTTAAGAAGTTGGTTTAAAATCGCCAAAGAAAAATAGCTAATGAAAAAACATAGTATAAAAGGAATAATAAAATTTATTGAGAAGAAAAAATCTTTTTTGTCAAAAATCTCTAAAAAAGATGCTCCTATTACTAAAGGAATAAACATTAAAAAAGAAAAATCAAAGGCTTCTTCTTTCTTTACACCGAGAATTCTGGCAGAAGATATTGTTATTCCGCTCCTAGAAATCCCTGGAAACAAAGAAAGAATTTGAAACAAACCTATTAAAAAAGAATTCATATAATTTAAAGATATTTCTTTTTTCTGAAATTTTGTTAAAAAAAGAAAAATAGAACTAATTAAAAAACAAAGACCTAAAAAAAGAAGTGAAGAAAAAGTTCTTTCTATTAAATCCCTAAATAAAAAACCAATAAAAACTGCAGGAATAATTCCAAATAAAACAAACAAGAAATATTTTCTTCTTTTTAAAAATAGATCTTTTATTTTTTTCCTTAGAAAAATAACAACTGCTAAAAGAGAAGCAAAATGTAAATAAACAAAAAGAGAGAGATTAACCTCGGAAAAAAAATTAGAAAAAAGAGCTAAATGGCCAGAACTTGAAATAGGGAGAAACTCTGTAACACCCTGAATTATTGCAAGAATGATTTCTTTTATCATAATCAATAAATAATTAACTATTTTTTAAGGATATCTATAAAATAATAACAACCCTTCTTCATCCCAAATATATAAACTATCCCCATCATCATTAAAAACACAAGAAAAGTTTTTTGAAAAAAGACCTTTTTTTAATTCGATGTAAAAATGCTTTGTTGAATCATCCTTTATAAAAGCAAATATTGTCTTATTGCAAGAATTATTTAGAATTAAAATCTCTTCGTTGTTGCATCTTTTTGTTTTCTCTTTATATTCAAACTTTAACAAAGAAACACAAGGTTTATCTTTAGATTGTTTCCATATTCCTTTTTTATTTTGTCTAGCAAATTCCTCCGCCTCTTTCATCTCGTCATAGAAATTGTCTTTTTTATAGTAGTAGAGATGCGCTAAACCTTCTTCAAGAATCTTTTTGTTAAATATTTCATTATTAAAAAGAATATAACCTAAAATTCTTTCATATCTGTCTGTTTCACGATACATGATAATTATTGTTTTATTCTCAAGATTTTTTGTAAAATTTAAAGATTCTAAAGAAGAAAATTTTCCTTTTTCCGGAGTATTTATTCCTATCATTCTTATTTTTCTTCCATCAAAAAGTTCTATTGTATCGCCATCAATTACTTTTTTTACTATAACTTCTTCAGTAATAAAATTATTATCTTCATTTTTATTATCCACAAAAAAAATTAAATAATATAAAAAACCACTAATTAAAAAAATTAAAAATAAAAATAATTTATTTCTTTTTGACATTTTATTTATAATTTAGTAAGTTTTAAAAAGTTATTTTCTAACATAGTTAAATGGCACAAGTTAGAATAAAATTACAAAGTGTAGATATAGAAGCATTGAATAGCGTTATACAAAATATTAAAGAAGTAGCATCCAATGCAGGAGTAATTATTTCAGGACCTATACCTCTTCCAACAAAAAGATTGAAAATAACAACTAGAAAAAGTCCTTGTGGAAATGGAACTGAAACATATGATAGGTTTGAAATGAGAATTCATAAGAGACTAATTGTTCTACCTTCTAATGATAAGGCAATGCATAGTATAATGAAAATAAAAATACCTCGTTCAGTTTCTATTCAAATAAAGATTATAGACTAAAAATTTTTTTAAAAATAGAAAGATTTAAAAATATAATTTTTTATAAGAAACTTATCAAATTTGTTAGAGATTAATGATTGCCACAAAAAAATTTGTGGTATGATTTCATATTATTTACGGAGGTTCTTGCGATTACTATTAACATGACTTATCCTTTAGTCGTGTTAATACTAGTATTTTATACTAGTAAATTCCAGTTTATCCTGCTGGAGGTTGCGGCTATTCGACTTGGTTCAAAGCATGCAAGTCTGACGATGAGTCGGCGTACTGCTCAGTAACACGTAGCTAATCTACCCTTAGGTCAGGGATAACCTCGGGAAACTGAGGGTAATACCTGATAGGAGTTTGGTCCTGGAATGGTTTTACTCTTAAAGGCAACGCCTAAGGATGAGGCTGCGGCCGATTAGCTAGTTGGCGGGGTAAATGCCCACCAAGGCGATGATCGGTAAGGGCTCTTAACGGAGGGGCCCTGAGAGGGAATCTGAGACACTATTCCCAGCCCTACGGGGTGCAGCAGCTGCGAATTTTCTCCAATGCGCGCAAGCGTGAGAGAGCGAGTCGAAGTGTCTATCTTTTTATAGATAGACTTTTACCGACTTTAAAAAGGTCGGAGAATAAGGACTGGGCAAGACCGGTGCCAGCCGCCGCGGTAATCCCGGCAGTCCAAGTCGCAACCAACATTATTAGGTCTAAAACATCCGTAGCTTGTTTGGTAAGTTTCTTGTGAAATCCAGCATCTCAAGTGCTGGGCGGGCAAGAAATACTGCCTTTCTAGGGATCGGGAGATGTAGGGAGTACATTTAGGGTAGTGGTTAAATACGTTGATCCTAAATGGACTAACGATTGGCGAAGGCACCCTACAAGAACGAATCCGACAGTGAGGGATGAAGGCTAGGGGCGCAAAAGGGATTAGATACCCCTGTAGTCCTAGCAGTAAACACTGCTCACTAAACATCGGGATCTCTTCGAGAGTTTCCGGTGCTGAAGCGAAGGCGAAGAGTGAGCTACCTGGGAAGTACAGTCGCAAGATCGAAACTTAAAGGAATTGGCGGGGAGATACTACAACGAGTGACGCGTGCGGTTCAATCAGATTCTACACCGTGAACCTCACCAGGAGCGACAGCAGAATGAAGGACAGTCTGAAGGGCTTTCCTGACACGCTGAGCGGAGTTACATAGTCGACTTCAGCCTGTGTCGTGAGATGACCTGTTAAATCAGGTA
>JAWALV010000021.1:0-8860 GCA_038886595.1 Candidatus Pacearchaeota archaeon
AAATTTAATCTCTCTTCATTTTTACCTCTTTTCTCTCTCGGTATAGAAAGAGCAAAATTCAAAATAAAAAATATAATTATAATAAAAAAAGCAGTTCTAATAAATTCTTTAATTTTATTGCTTTTCATACTTTTCAACTTCTTCATCAAAATAAACTAATTCTACTCCAGCTCTTTCAAACATTTCCTCGCTTTCTTTTGCTGTATGGTATTTTTTCTCACAGACAACCCTTTTTATTCCGCAATTAATTATAAGCATGGCACAAGTCCTGCATGGAGTCATTTTACAGTATAAAGTCGCACCATCAATAGAAACACCGAGCTTCGCAGCCTGACAAATAGCATTTTGCTCTGCATGAACAGTCCTCATACAATGAGTTGTAACACTTCCATCGTCGTGTATAACTTTTTTAAATAAATGACCAACTTCATCGCAATGAGGAAATCCTTTCGGCGAACCAACATAACCTGTAACAAGAATTCTATTGTCTTTAGCAATCACGCAACCGCTTCTTCCCCTATCACATGTCGCTCTCTTCGCTATTGCCCTACAAACATCCATAAAATATTCGTCCCATGAAGGCCTCTTATAATCGTTAATTCCCTCGCCTTTATTTACAGAACTCTCTTTTGAAATTTCTTTTAGTAAGATATACTCAACTTTCGTCTTTAATGTTTCTAAAGTGGAATCATTATAAATTAAATAATCAGAATTTTCAAGGCATTTATCTACTTGTTGTCCGCTCTCTCCCTTTCCCCTTCTGTCGCTTTCTTCTAAAAGTTTAAATTCTTCAATAGTCTTAGGATCGCTTTCTCTTTTTCTTGATAAAATTCTTTCAAATCTTTTTTCAATAGGTGCGTCAACACCTAAAACAATACCGCCCGCTTTTTTTATTTCTTGAATTTCTCCAAGATTCCTAATTCCATCAATAACAACATCTTTTTTGTCTTTTGCTTTTTCTAAACATCTTCTCACTAATTCTCCTCTTCCAAATTTTTCTCTTATCTCATTTCCTATATCTTGCAAATCTTTTACAGAATAATTTGTTAAACCTCTTTTTATTGCCTCTTCTCTTACCAAATCAGAAGTTGATAAATAAAAAAATCCTTTTTCTCTTAAAATTTCAGCCACAACGCTCTTTCCAGATGCTTTTGTTCCTGTTAGGCCTATTATCATATTCTTATTAAAATTTCCTCACAAATTTTTTTCTTTTCTAACGAATCTTTTATCTTATTTAAATAAATTTCTGTTGTGTTTTTTTCATTTTTAAAATCTTCATCAATAAACTTTCCCTCATTTTTGAAGCCTTGCAAGCAAAACCTCTTTATTTTTTTTCCTATAACCTTGTAAATCCATTCAACTTCTTCTAAAACTTTTTTCTCGTCGTGAAATTTTTCTAAAATCGTTGTTCTAAACTCATATTCATTAAAAGAAGAAATTATTTTCATACTTTCCTCAACTTTCTCCAAATCAGCTGTTGCATTTGTTATTTTTTCATAATCTTCTTTTCTTCCTTTTATGTCCATGGAAATATAATCAATCAATTTCTTATCAATTAAATTTTTTAGTTTCTCGGGAAAACTTCCGTTTGTGTCAATTTTTATAGAATAGCCAAGATTTTTTATTTTTCTTAAAAAATTTTCTTCCAAGGAAAGCAAAGGTTCCCCACCTGTTAAACAAACTCCTTCTAATTGGCCTTTTCTTTTTTCCAAAAAATCAAAAATTTCTTTTTCATTTAAATCAGGACTTTTTTCTTCAATAACCAATTCCGGATTATAACAAAAGCCGCAGCGAAAATTACAACCGAAGAAGAAAATTGTACAGGCTATTTTTCCCGGATAATCAACTAATGTAGTTTTCTGTATATATTTTATTTTCATTTCTTTAGTTTATTTTAAATTTAGCTCTATCAAAAAATTCTTCTTTTTTTCCTTCATTCCACTGCTGTATCGGCCTTATGTAGCCACAAATTCTCGAATAAACTTCGCATTTTGTTCTTTTTTTCATTTGCACCTCCTTTATGAATTATTTAGTTCAAAAGGTTCTCCTTCATGATAATCATTTTCTAAATCACACTTAGGACAATATTCGTGCTCTCCTTCAATATAACCATGTATTGGGCAAATCGAAAAGCTAGGAGTTAAAGTAAAATAAGGTAAGCGATAATTTTGGCAAACTTTTCTTACAATTTTTTTAGCAGCTTCTCCAGAAATTTTCTCACCTAAAAAAGCATGAAAAACAGTTCCTCCAGTATACTTGCATTGAAGTTCATCCTGCAAATCAAGAGCTTCAAATAAGTCATCAGTATAATTAACAGGCAATTGAGTAGAATTTGTATAGTATGGAGCAGCGTTTCTTTCTCTTACTGCTTCTTCATTAGCAACAATTATTTTTCCAAATCTTTTTTTATCTATTCGCGCAAAACGATAAGTTGCCCCTTCTCCAGGGGTTGCTTCTAAATTGTAAATGTTTCCCGTTTCTTTTTGATATTCTTGTAATTTTTCTCTCATAAAATCTAAAACCTTTAAAGCAAATTTTCTTCCTTTTTCAGTCGCAATATTCTCACCGGGCATAAAATTTATTATTGCTTCATTCATTCCAAGCAAACCTATCGTAGAAAAATGATTTTTCCAATATTGACCAAATCTCTGTTTTACTTGTCTTAAATAAAATTTGCAATAAGGATAAAGACTTTGTTCAGTTAATCTTTCAATTGTTTTTCTTTTAATTTCTAAACTTTCTTTAGCTAGTTCCATTAATTGTTCAACTCTTTTTAGGAAATCTTCTTCATTCGAAGATAAAAAACCAATCCTTGCCATGTTTATAGTTACAACTCCAATACTTCCTGTTTGGGGATTTGCTCCAAATAACCCGCCGCCTCTTTTTCTTAATTCAGTTTGGTCTAAACGCAATCTACAACACATTGAACGAGCATCTTCTGGCTTCATATCGGAATTTATAAAGTTTGAAAAATAAGGAATTCCATATTTTGCAGTCATTTCCCATATTGGTTTATAATCTTCATTGTCCCAATCAAAATCTTTTGTTATGTTGTATGTCGGAATAGGAAAGGTAAAAACCCTGCCGTTTGCGTCTCCCTCAATCATTATCTCCGCAAAAGCTTTATTTATCATTTTCATTTCTTCTTCAAATTCTTTGTAATTTTCTTTTTGAGGAATTCCGCCTATAACTACTGGCTCATCTTTCATATATTCAGGAACCTTTAAATCGAGAGTAATATTTGTAAAGGGCGTTTGAAAGCCTACTCTCGTCGGTACAGCCAAATTAAAAACAAATTCCTGCATTGCTTGTTTTACTCCTTTATAGTCAAGTTTGTCATATTTAACAAGAGGGGCCAAGAGAGTGTCAAAATTTGAAAATGCCTGCGCTCCAGCAGTTTCTCCTTGCAAAGTATAAAAAAAATTAACAATTTGCATTAAAGCTGTTCTTAAATGCTTAGCTGGCTTTGAAGAAACTTTTCCTTTAACTCCTGTAAAACCAACTGTTAATAAATCTTTTAAATCCCAACCAACACAATATGCCCCAAGTGTTCCCAAGTCATGAATATGAACATCTCCTTCCTCGTGAATTTTTCTTATTGCTTCAGGATATATTCTTCTTAACCAATAATTTTGTATGATTTTTGTTGCTATGTAATTATTTAATCCTTGTAAAGAATATCCCATATTAGAGTTTTCTTTTACCATCCAGTCATTCATGCCTATATAGTCCTCTACTGCCTCAATAGTATCAAAAAGCCCTTTAACATATCTTAATTCCTCTCTTGATTTTCTATACAAAATGTAAGCTTTAGCTGTTTGATCATGACCTCCTTTTATTAAAGTTTCTTCTACAATATCTTGAACATCTTCTACACCCGGAATTCCATTTTCGCCAAATCTTTCATGAATCTTTTTTACAACTTCGTCTGCAATTTTTTGAGCTCTTTCTCTGTCATCTCCACCGACGGCACGAACAGCGGCCCAAATTGCATTAAAAATTTTATCTGGATTAAATTGTACAATTGTCCCATCTCTTTTTCTTATTTTAGTTACCACTTTATTTTTCCTCTAATTTATTTTCCAAATTACCTGAATTTTTTATTCCAACTTCTTCTTGTTCTTCTTCTGTCAAATAATTTTTTCCTAACCACCTAAAAATATAATCAACTATGGAAGAAGCTATAGGAATATCTTGATTTTGTGTATAGCCGTGAGGTTCAAATCTTGTATGAGAAAACTTTCTTACAAGTTCTTTTAAAGGGACGCCATATTGTAAATTCAAAGAAAGAGAAATTCCTAAGGCATCCATTAAACCACCAAGAGTGCTTCCTTCTTTTGCCATTTTTATAAAAATTTCGCCCGGCTTTCCATCATCGTAAAATCCAACAGTTATATAACCCTCATGGCCGGCAATATCAAATTTATGAGTTACTGAACATCTTGTTGTTGACAATTTTTTTCTTTGAGGAATATATTCTTCCAAACTCATTTTTTTGCAGATAAATTTTTTAGTTCTTCTTTAAAATCATCAATATCTGCAAACTCTCTATAAACAGAAGCAAATCTAATATAAGCAACTTTATCAACTTTTTTTAATTTATCCATAACTATTTCCCCAATATTCTTAGATTCTATTTCTTTTCCATTTGTAATCTTATAGATTTTTGATTCTGTCTCGGAAATTATTTTTTCAATTTGTTCGGAACTTATAGCTCTTTTTTCGCATGCTTTTTCAATACCTTTTCTGATTTTTTCTATATCAAAAGGTTGTCTTGAACCATCTTTTTTTATAACTTTTAAATCTAATATAACTCTTTCATAAGTGGTAAATCTTCTTTGACATTTTAAACACTCTCTTCTTCTTCTAGTTACACTATCAACATCTCTTTTATCAACAACTTTTGTTTCTTTAAATTGACAAAAAGGACATCTCATTTGAGCTCACAACTATCATTATTACAAAATTTTTCAGGTTCTATTTGTAAATTATTAACTCTAGAAAAATCAAGAGGTTTCAATTTCTCAATTCTTCTATTATATTCTTCTTTTGATATTGGTTCGTAAGGCATTTGCGGATATACTTCTCTTTTATTTTTTTCCATAGGTAAAAAACTAACTCCTTTAAGTTTCCACTGAAAGTAATCCAAAGCTCTAGCTATATCTTTTCCTTCAATTACGGGATCAAATTTTATTGTACAACTTACTTGATTATCTGCCCAATGCTCTTGTAACAAAGAAGCCAAAGATAACTGCTCCCACATTGAAACTTCACTTTCGCTTCTTATGTTTTCTCCTACGAAGACAGGAAACTCGACAATTAAAGTATTCTCTGGATTATACTTATCTTCTTCTATTTGATAACCTGCCTCTATTAAAGGTTTAATTAAATCAGTATTTTTACTTAACCTAACTCTTCTAATATAATATTGCGAAATAGGAAAATGTAAACCTGGTGTAGAACCATTTAAAAGACTGACACTTCCAGAAGGTTTAACAGAAGTGGTTTTTATTGATCTTGGAATAGCAAACCACTCACTATAAATTTCATCATAATGCTGAACAGTTTGATAACCTTCCTCTAACCATTTTATTAATTCTCCTATTCCTTTTTTAGACAAAAAATTTGCAATACCGCTAACAGAACAACCTATTCTTCTATTTCTTAATAAAATTGCATTCGTTTCTGGCCAATGGGTTTCCCCTAGAGAGACAGTTTTAGCATATAAATAGGCAAATTTTAAAGTTCTCTTAAAATCTTCTAGACTATCATGCTTTGCTGGAAAAGTTTCAACTAAATTACATAACTCATAACTTTCTAATGTTTGTTCTAAACAAGGATTACCTCCTTTTGCTCTTCTATCTCTATAATTTTTTCCGTCTTTTAACCTCCCATATGCTCTCATATTTTCAAGCCAAGCAACACCAGGTTCTCCATTATTCATTATTCTCTTAGCTATTTCTGAATAGTCCATACCTAATTCTGCAAAAACAGAGTTGTTACTTGCCCATCCCCAACTTTCTCTTTCTGGATTTATCTTGTAATCTTTTAAATCGAGGAATTCTTCTGACCTAGGATCACCAAAAGCTATTTCAGCTGTTCTTCTCACATTTCCCGCAACAACACATTTACCTATAAGATTTTGTATATCTACTATTGTTGTTACTGAAATTTCCCTACCAACATCTCTATTTAAAATTTCTTCAAGTTTTAAATGTAAATTTCTTAGAGGTTCGCTTCCAGAAGATTTCCCACCAAAACCTTTTATCAAAGCCCCTTCTGGTCTTATAGCACCATAATCAAATTCAATTTGACCAGTTCCTAAAAAATAACTCTCTAATAACCTTCTAACACTCTCAACCCAACCTTCTCTATTATCCTGAATTTTAAAATACTCTTTAGCTCTTCTTTTATCTGGACCTCTTATATAAAGCTTTCCGGCTCCCAAAGTATCAAAACCAACACCAACACCCAACATAGACATATCCATTAAAAAAGTAAAAGGTTTGCTCAGATCGTCTTTTAAATTTTCAGTAGAAACAAAAGCACAGTTATTTAAAGCAGCATATAATCCTCTTTCCTCTGTTATTTCTGTTCCCATAGCCCAAAGACCTCTCCCAGGAGGTAAGAATTTCATATTAAAAATTCGATCGTACATCTCTTGAGCACTCTCCTGAGCCTTATGGTCACTCCAATTTATTCTTCCTTGGAACCACCTCTTTTGCATGTTATAAACACCATTAACTATTCTAGCAACAGTTTCGTACCATTCTTCATTGTTTCCATCAGGTTTTATTCTTGAATAAGTTCTACGATAAACTAATTCTCCCAATCCGTTAAAACCAAAAGGAGGTCTTATTTTTGAATATTTTAAAACAAATGAAGGATCTAGCTGAAAATACTGATAATTTGGGTCGTGTAATCTTTTTATTATAGTTTTTTGTATTGGGCTCATAAATTCGTTTTGTTCTATTTCTTTTTGCCAATCCCAAGATTTATCCCAAGACCATGAATAAGTTTTTTTCTCTACCATATATTGTATTTTTTTCAGTTTATAAGACAATATATTGTGTTTATAAAAAGAGAGCTTTTTAAATCTTTGTTACTACTTTTTATTGTATTTTAAAAATGATTAAAAAAATTTAAATTTGTTTTTTTCTTTGTAAATTTTTCATAAAAATAAATAATTTGTTTAAAAACCTCATCTTCACTTTTCTCTCCATTAATAACAAAAACATTGAAATCTTTCATTTTCGATAAAAAATGATAATTATTCCTAACTTTCTCTATAAAATCTATTTGCTCGAATTTTTTTTCCATTTTTCTTTTAGAATCTTTTTTCATTCTTTCAAATGCCACTTTTGGAGAAACATCTATAAGAAAAATCATATCTGGGATTAATATTCCTTTATGTAATTCTGATATCTTATCAAAAGAAACACCTTGTGCATATTGATAAGCAAAAGTTGAAAAAAAATATCTATCACAGACAACATCAATATTCTTTTTTAGACAAGGTAAAATTAAATCATTAAGATGTTTTCTTCTATCCTCTACAAAAAGTCTAGTCAGATTTTCCGCATTTGAATATGGGTCTTCTTCTAATAAAATTTCTCTTATTTTCAACTCTTTATAAGGTTCTCTTGTTAATAAAACATTCTTATATTTTTCTTTTAAAAAAAGATAATTTGTAAAATTTGTTGCTTGTGTTGATTTGCCGCTTCCATCAATTCCTTCAAAAACAAAAAAAAGACCAGTCATTCTTTTTTTATTGAAACAATATTTAAAACTATTTCTGTTCTAATTGCTTCATAAGTTTATAAAAATAATTTGAAAGATTAAACTTTTGATCACCTGTTTCATTTTCATATTTATTCTTTGATATTTTTTCAAAAAGAAAATTGTGGTCTGGGTGATGAACTCTAAATTTCATTAAATCTTCAGAAAAACTTAAAAGAAAAACTGAAATTCCATCTTTTGTCATCCAATTAACACTTGGAATTGTTAATAAAGGAGTTGAACAAACATATTTTTTTCCTTCTATAAACCATCTTTTTTCATATTTAAAACAAGCACTAAAATTATAATAAGAATTTCTTATTAAATATAATATAGAAGTATTCTCTCTTATGTATTCTATTACGTCCTCAGAAGAATAAGCCAACATATCTCCTAAAATATCCCTATATTTTTTCCTATTTCTTTTTGAAAGTTTGTTTCTTTTTATTTGATCACTATCACAAAAAAATCTTAAATATAATAAGTGTTCGCAATTTTCATTTTTTAAGTCTTTATATGAAAAACTATAACTACTTGAATTCTCGAAGTCTCTTTGTTTTTCTTTAAAATAATTAACATTTAAAGCTTCTTCCAAAAACCAAAAAGGTTTTCTTTTTTTAGGAACTTCTATTTGAGAAATTGATTCTATAAATTTTTTTTCTAAGGAATTATCTTTTTCTATACTTTCTAGAAAAGGATGTGAATAAATTAGAAACAAAAATTCTCTAACATTTTCTTCCCCTAAAGTTTTTACATCACCCATATTAAATTACTCGGCTCTAAAAATTTTTTTTAAAAAAATACTAAAAATAATTGAAAATACAATATATGAAAAAAACCAGTTCATTCCTAAAAATTGAAAAGAATTTTGAGAAAAATAATCATTGAACCATCGAAAAAAAAGAACAAGAGGTATCATCGTATAAATCCAAGAATCCATAGAAACAATAAAAATATCTTTAGTTAGTTCAATACTTTTTTTATTAAACTCCAACATTTTTTTAGGATCATTAACAAATTCTTTAGACTCTCTTTGAAGTTTTCTTTGTTCCTCTTTTAATTTTTTTAAACTTTTTTGATC
>JAWALV010000022.1:0-8670 GCA_038886595.1 Candidatus Pacearchaeota archaeon
TATTTTCTACAAACTTATTTATTATAAGAACTTAAAAGCTTGCTTTCAAGCTCTTCAACATATTCTTTAATCCTTTTTAAATATTCTAAACCAAGCTTTCTACAAAAATACTTTGCCATGTAAAAAGAATATTTTTCATTATTGTTGGTATAAAGCCTTTTCTGATATACCTTACTACGTTCATAATGCCTTTTTCTTTTCTCTGGATTGCAATAAAGCGATACTGTTAGCTCGCTAATTCCGAGCTCTCTCGCTATTTTAGAATAACTCAAACCTTTGCTTCTAAGATCAAAAATCATTTTTATTTTTTCTTCAGGCAGTTTCATAATATTTTTATTTCTCGAAAAAGTATTTAAATTTTTTTATATATATGAAATTATATGCTCTCAAGTATAGAAAATGTCTCGATAGGAGTTCTGGGAAGGTTAGCAACCACGTTTATCCTTAAACAAAAAGTAACAGCGACAGACGTTTATAAAAGTCAGCATCTAACTTATTCTTATACATTGTCTCTCTTAAATCTTCTGAAAAAATTAAATTTAATAACTCAAGAAGAGAAGAATGGACGATGTAGATACTACCACATGACCGAGAAAGGAAAGAAAATATTTTTAGAGCTTTATGACATCTACTTAGTGATAAAGAATGCAGAAGAGAATATAAGCATAAAGCAAAGTCAAAGTTAAATTTTAATTTTTATTTTTATTTCTTTTGCCTAGTATATATTTTCCATCACCAAAAAGTATTTAAATGCCTGTTGATAATATAAAAATATAAAAAACATTCATAACAATTTTTAAAAAAGGTGATAAAAAAATGAATAAAATAATATGCCCTCGATGTGGAAGTAGCTCTTTCAGATATCTCCGAAAAACAAATAAAAGTTACTGCCTAAAATGCGGTTTAGAAGTAACGCCGGACGAATTTTTCAAACAATAATCGGGCGAAAAACAATAACCAAATGAATTAAAAAGGCGAAAAAATGAACACAGAACTATTATTTAACATTTCAATTGCGGTTTTAATTTTATTATCATTTTTTATTATACTCGAAACCGCAATTGAAAAAAAGGAAGAATTTGTAAAAAAAGCAGCAGAATTCTGCGGCGGAGTAGATAACATAAAAGAAATATTCAGTGAATTTGACTTACATGCTGTGTGTCTTGACGGAAGAAAGTATCCGCCTTGTCCAGATGATCCATACAAATTTCAACACACCGGATTTTTTGGAATAAAATGGTGTAGTTAAATTTGTTTTGAGGTGATGTGAATGGAAAAGAAAGACGTTATAAAAGTTTTGAATTTAATTCCTTTCTTTAAGGAAATTTCTTATGTCGAATTAAGGAGTGAAGTAGCAAAAAAGCATCCCAACCTTTTAGACAATCTTGATGAAATAATCTCTACATTATTTGCCGAGGGATACATTTACGAGCCGAAGCCAGGTTACATTTCACGATTAGCAGAAGGTTCTGAAAAGGAAAAACCCGAAGAAAAAGTAACTGAAAAGGACGATAAAGAAATCGAAAAAGGAACTGAAACAAAAGAAGAACATGAAAAAGAAGAAATAGAAGAGAACCAGGATGATAAAGACCTTTCAAACGTACTACATCACGATTACTTCCCACTTGGTGAAGGCAAAGGAATAAGCATTTGGATTCTTAACAATGGAATGCGAATGCAAAGAAGAGTTCGAGAAAAAAGTACTTGGAAAAATGAGCAAGAGATATTTCTCGCGATTCCAATCATGGAAAAAATAGCTTCAAGGATATTTTTCTATTTAGGTATGATTTATCAAACTAAAAAATCCGAAGAAGAAAAATAATTTAAAAAGAGGTGATATGGATGAATTCAGAAAGTTATAAAAAAACAATTAGGCAATTAATTGAAAATTTTTATGACATTCAAAAAATAAGAGTTGAAACTTACAACAGAATAGTTTCTTATGTAAAAGAAAACGCTCAAAACATTAAGAAAGCTCTTTTTGATGCGAGCCAGTTTGTTATTGAAACCCATTGGGAAGATGCGAGCCACGAGGGTTTTGAAACCCATCGGGATAATGCGAGCCATTTCGATGTTGAAACCCAAAGGGATGATGCGAGCCAATGGGGTATTGAAACCCATCGGGAGGATGCGAGCCAAGGGGGTATTGAAACCCATTTTGTTGTTGCGAGCCATGATAGCATTGAAACCCACTACGCACGTGCGAATTTTAATGAAAAAATTCGCCCCAACCTTCTCCAAGCAATCCAATTGTTAGAAGATGCGGAGAAGGCAAGGGGCGTGAAAGGCATGAAAAAATACAGTGAATTTGTAAAGAAATTCATTCTAACAAGAAACTCGATTTTGCTCTTAACAGATGACTTAAAGAAATATTACAATGAAATCGAGACCTTTGTTTGGTTCTTTAATACAATTTACAACACTGAAAACGAACTGAAAAACCGTCTCGATTCATGGAGTAAAAACCATCCATTAAGAACAGAATTTTTAAATCATGTGAAAGGCATCGGTCCAGTTCTCGCAACTGGGATAATCGCATGGCTCTCAGAACCGATATTGAAGGCAGAAAAACCAAGCTCCTTATGGAAATACTGCGGTCTCTATCCTAATAGCGAAAGAAGACGAGGAGAAAAATTGCAATATAACTTAAAATTAAAAGCATTTTGTTGGAAGATAGGTCAAAGTTTCATAAAATTCAAATGTTTCGGAAGAGAACTTTATCTGAAATTCAAAAAAGAAACTGAAGAAAAACATCCAGATTGGTCAAAGTTGCATATTCACAACTATGCAAGAAGAAAAATGGTAAAAATCTTTTTAGCATGTCTTTGGGATAAGTGGCGTAGCATGAATGGATTACCAACAACAAAACCATATCCGATTTCAATTCTTGGGCATCAAGACATAATCACATGGGAAAAATGGATGGAGAAATAAACTATAAAAGAAAAATGAAAGAAAAAAAATTAAAACCAAAAAATCAAGAAATTTACATTCCTTTTTGGTTTTTTATTTCTTTTTCTTTTTCTTTGCCATTTTCACTCACTAATTAAGATAATATACGAACTTATATTTAAAGATTTTGCTGTTTTTCCTTTCATTACTCGAACTTACTACTCAAATTTAAAAAGCAACTAAGTTCTTCTTCCACGCAAATCGCTTCTATTTCTTCTTGTTTCCCAGTATATTTTTCCCGTGCTCGAGCGTCTTTTTCCTGGCGCCAATGCTTTTCTTTTTCTATCTGAAGATAAGCTTTTTCTTTTTCCCGTTTGATATTTTACTGCTTTAATAACAATCGGTTTCATTTTCTTTTTTACTTTTTTTCTTTTCACTTTTGTTCTCGTCTTTTTTCCAACATCTCTCATAAAAGCTCCGAAAACCATTGCCATAATTTTATTTTGTTTAATTTTAATTTAATTATTTTCGTTCAAGGCATTCCAATAGTTAAATTTTTTATGCCCATACTCGGATTTTTCATATTTATCAACTGCATAGAATAGCCGTAACACATTTCTGTCAATTTTATTGTATCATAAACACCTATATTGTAAGCGATTATGATTAGCAAAATCACTATTAAAAATAGAAAAAGCTCTTTCAAATCGAATTCTATCGTCGTATTTCTGTAGCTTATCTTCATATAAATACCTTGATCTTAACTACCTTTCTTCTTCCTTTTTTGTTCTTTCTGCCATAAATTCTTTTTATATAGCCCCATTTTTCTAATTTTCGAAGATATGCATTAAATCTTGTTTCGAATCCATTCGAATTGTTTTCATTTTCCAAATTTTTCACTCTCCTTTCTAACTCGTCTCTTTCAACAACAAAACCCTCGCTTGGATTTATGTTTCCATTTTTTCTTATATACTCTTTTTTCATCTTTCTTAAAACAAACAAAACTTCGCTTTGACTCATGCTATCACTCTTCGATTTTCGCATCTTTCATATATTTTAAAAGAAAATCAAAGAGTTCGCATATTTTGTAAATGTTTATATTTTCCATTTTTTTAAAATCGGATTCAACATTCTCTTGCTCTTCACTTCCTTCTTCCTTACCTCTTGAGAGAAATGTTTTTTCTATTCTACTTCCTATCAAATATGTATATTTGTATTCATTTATCTCAAAAGTTTCACCATTCTCATTTTTCAATCTAAGAGTTTTTCCAAAGTTCGATGAAAAGAGCTCGTTTTTAAGTGATTTAAAAAGAGCCATCACGCTCGCTATAAAAAGCGTTTCTTTTCTCAAATCTCTTTTTCCTAATAATATTCCATTTATAACATCTCTATAAAGTAGCAGACATTCATTTTTAAGTTTCACGAGAAAGAATTTCCTCTCTTCTCTCGCTAATAATAAAATTTTTTCTCCTGTATCTTTTACATTAACCATTCGAATCACTTATTTCTTTTTTATCAATTTTTCTATATTTTCAGTAAGCTTTTTCGCTTCTTGGCTTGCTTTTTCTACAAGGTTTCGATATTCTCTTATGTAATATATTTTGTTTTTGTTTAGCATCATCTCTCCATCTAACTTATCTGAAAAATACAAAAAATTACCGTCTTCACCTCTTATATAACCATGAAAAAAATGCGTCTTATTTCCTATTAACATACAAACTTCAACAAACTTATCTTTTATCATTCAAACCACCTATGCCGTTGTGTTTTTTAGCGAAGCGATTAGATTTGCTAAATTGTTAATGTTCTTTCCTAACGTATCCGCTTGTAAAAAGTTCATTAACGATAAAACGAGTATAATCGCACAAATCATGATTAAAATGTATAAAAACATAACAATTCTCTTTTTCGAGCTAATTAATGTCTCGGCTTCTGCTATTGCTATTTCCTTATCCAATATTGCTCCGACTTTTTCTGCAAGTAATAGTTTCATGTTTTCTGGCAAAGGACTTGAAAACGAAAGCGGTGTCGCTCTTTCTAAATCGAAGAAAAGGCACGGAATTCCTTCGACATATTTTATGGAGTTAATGTCTATTTCAAAGTGACCTCTCCTTTTTTCTGTTGTGTTTCGTTTTTCTGTTGCTACGTTTTTAAGATACATTTCCATGTCTTGTAAAATAATATATAATTTATTGCCCGATCTAAAAGTATTCTTGCTAAAATCAATTACTTTGAAAAAGATGTCATTAGCCGATACAAAAAATATTAATCCAAACTTCTTTCTTAATAGCTTTCTTAAAAACTTAACTCTCCAGAAAGGATTGGAATAAGCCAGGAAAAACATTGCAAAAACTACCACCAACAACATCGAGATTAAAATCATTCAATCACCTTCGTTTCAATCAACATATTTACTCGCTTTTTCAAATCCTTTTTCAAATTTTCAACAATTTTTTCCTTCAATTTTTTCTCATCCAAAACCTTGATAAATAAAGCTTCCTGAATTGTCGAATAATATTTTATCCATACGTCATTAAAAGAGAGTTCCAAGACATACCTTTTTCCACATTTGTAAGATTCTTTTTCTTCAATTTTATAATTTTCTATCAAATTGGAATTTTTTAACAATTCGAAAATCTCTTTCTGTTCCTTTTTCAAAAACCAATGAGCAAACTTTAAAAGAAGAGATTTATTCAATTTTTTCTTAAATTCTTCGTTTGTTTCTTCCAAATCTTTCTTTATTTCAGAAATTTTTTTGTTTATTTCCTTTTCGCTTCCATAAATGTCAAAAGTAGCAGTTATTTTCATTCGATCACCTACCTAAAAAAGGAAGCTTCGTTTCTTCCTCTTCTTCCTCTTCTTCTGTAGTTAGTTCTCCGACTTCTCCAGGCTTTAATTTCGCTCCCATTCTCACGATTACTTTTGCTCCTTGTAGAGTTCTTTCGAAGCCTGTGACGCTTCTATTAAGCATTAGCCTATCATAAACATTGCTTGCCCTTTTTAATCCAAGATCTTTAAAACCAAGAACAAACCACTCCTTAGCGCACTCTAACTTATAAGCATAAAGCTGAGCAAGTTCTGCGTTTATATTACTTAAAGCAAGAAGCTTTTGACAGAAAGAGAATACATTTTTAAATTGTTTTTCAGTCAGCTTTTCGGTTTTTCCAAGTAATTGTAAATTATGCTCAAATTCTGTGTCTACGACATAAGATTCTTCTCTTTCTTCTTCATTCTTAATCAAATCATTCATTCAAATCACCTATTATTTTTTTCTACCAGCTAATACTATCATCTGAGCGAAACTTGTCATTGTTATTGTCAAAAACAATATTATGGAGTTCAAACTATTTGGTTCAATTAAAACAATCTCCTCTGCAAGTGGCTGGAGCAATAAAGTATACTTTGTTGTTATTCCAGTAGTTAAGATAAACATGCCTAAAATGCCTTGAATAAGTGTAGAAACAAATTTGGAGAGAAAATCGTTTTTAGTATTTCTTAATACGGCACAGAAAAATATGAACAAAAATATTACATACAATTCCATTTTCAATCACCGAAAAAATCAATCATTCATTCAGGCCGTTTCTGTATCTCTTTTATTTTATCTGCTCATTACCATTAACAATAGTCCTGCTACAATTACTATAGGCAAAATGCCCCAAATTTGTGTTAGTCCTGTAAAGCTAGCCCAACCGCTTGTGTCTACGCCAACAATAGTTGGTATCACTACGTTAGCTACTAAAATTATCGCTAGTGTCAATCCTACGAAGAGGTATATTATGTTTGTGAAACCTTTCATTTTTGTCACCTCTTCTTTATTTTTATTTGTTTTCATGAGTATTTAAAAGTTAATGTCTATAATATAAAATAAAAATGGAAATTTTTATTGAAAATTATTTTTTAGATCGTCTCTCTTTATTTATAATGTGTTTTAAGAGCTTCTTACTTGTTTGATAATCCAATCTAAACTTATGGCAAAGAAGCTTGGCGCTTTTTCGAAAGCTTTTTCTAATGTCTTCTTCACTTTCGTTTAATATTTTTTTCGCCTTTTTTTCTATGTCCGCTAACAAATCGTTTCTCATGTTATCTACCGAAAATCAAATAGATGAAAAATGCAAGAACCAATGATAATATTATCACAAATAATGGAGAGTATGCACCAAGGCTATAAGCCAAAATTACAACGGCAAATACTAAGAGAGGAACAATGGCTATTCTCGGTAGTCCTAAAGCATATACCACGCCAAACAAAAATACTCCAAAAACTCCAAATAGTAGTAAGATATTACCACCGAAATAAGGCAAAAGTCCTTGCAAGAAGGTTGATATAAATAAATTAACTGATGGCTCATCTGTGCTTATTGTAGTTGTTGTGGTAGTAGCATTCACAATTATTGTGTTTGTTGTTATTATTATAAAAAATAACAACAATAGTTCTTTTTTCATTTTACCACCTCAACATTTCAACGACAAACAAAAATAAAATCGAGTTGTAAAACAAAGTAATTATAAACTTTAATTCGACTGGAATGTAATCCAAAACTAAATAGCTTGTTGGTAAAACAAAAAGGTTTGCCACAACAAAGATTATGCCTATTAAAAATAGTTTATTCAGCAACTCTCCGCCAAACATCAATGCTCCTATGATTAGCAAAAATCCAGCCAAAACCGCTTTCCAATCTGTTGCAAATGCGATTATAGCATCTAAAATAGCTTTAATAAACATGGAAGATAATGGTTCCGAAGAACCTACCGAGCCATACATCGGCCTTGTCGAGACATTTGAAAGGTTTATTGTAGAGCTAATGTTTCCTACCGAGCCAGAGCTACTTACAATTAAACTCAAGCCGAGAGGAGTAAATCCCATTAAATATCCTACAATCACCGATGCTACCATTAAACTTACATACCAGCTTATATTCATTTTATCACCCAGCTACTAATATAACTATAACTGAAAATAATAAAATAAGCAACCCATAGCCAAGCGGTATTATTCCTAAATACATCCCAAACAATATCATGAAAATAATTGTTCCAACAGCACCAATGCCTATATATTTGAAAGTCACCCCGAAAATCGCTGTAGTCAAAATAAACCAAATAAACAGCCAAACATCGGCTCCTAACCCGCTTTTCTCAACAAAACCAGGGCCTAACGTCGTATCGGCGTAAGTTGTAACAAAAAAGGTTTCGTATCTAAATGTTCTGGCATCGGTTCCATTTATCATGTTTGCTATTATTACAACATCATAGCGATGTGTCTCATGACTTAAGTTAAATGAAAAATCACATCTTCTTGTATTTCCGCATGTTTCTTGATAAATTGTTTCTTTGTTTCCTAAAGTTCTGTTTATTAGATAGAAAGTTACATTTGTAAATGTTGCGTCTGATGTAGCTATTATGGAAATATTAATTGTTGTTCCAGGCGAAACAACTTGTGAGCGCGGTTCGAATACTGCCATTATTCCAAATGGGTCTTCTCTAATTGTTGCGTTAATTGTTTCTGGGATTAGGGTTATTATAATTGGTTGAGAAGTCCATTCGAAAAGCGTATAAGTAAAGTTTGCTGGTCGGTATTTTGTAGCACTTGCTTCTATTCTAATAGGTATTCCAGTAGGCAAACAAACCGATGTTTGAGCACTATTATCTGTCATCTCTTGAGTTATCAATCTAAATGTTCCATTAACTGTGTGATAAAAATTGAGTAAAGCGTTAGGTATTGGCTCTCTAATAATGTTTCTTGTTTCGAAGACAAAACAACTGAGAGAAGGAGCG
>JAWALV010000023.1:0-8192 GCA_038886595.1 Candidatus Pacearchaeota archaeon
TATATAAGTATGTTCCATCTGTTGTTATTCCAACAGGATTATTAAATTGGTCAATACCACTTCCTTGACTTCCTATCATAGATACATAACTTAAATTAGAAGCATATCTTTTTACTATTCTATGGTTAGATGTGTCTGCTATGTATATATATTCTCCATCTGTTGCTACACCCCTAGGGTTATTAAATTGGTTAACACCACTTCCTTGACTTCCTATCATAGATACATAACTTAAATTAGAAGCATATCTTTTTACTATTCTATGGTTAGATGTGTCTGCTATGTATATATATTCTCCATCTGTTGTTATTCCAACAGGATTATTAAATTGGTTAACACCACTTCCTTGACTTCCTATCATAGACACATAACTTAAATTAGAAGCATATCTTTTTACTATTCTATGGTTAGATGTGTCTACTATGTATATGTATGTTCCATAAATTTCTATACCGTTAGGATTATTAAATTGGTCAATACCACTTCCTTGACTTCCTATCATAGATACATAACTCAAATTAGAAGCATATCTTTTTACTATTCTATGGTTAGATGTGTCTACTATATATAAATAGGTTCCATCTGTTGTTATGTCTCTAGGGAATGTTAAGCTATCTGCACCCCTAAAAACAAGCCATAGTTTTTTTCCTTCACTAACTCTTAAATTAAAATTACCATTCTCTTTTTTTGATATAAAATCACCGCTTTTTCCAACTTTAACCCAACTACTAATAAAAAAATCATTATCTTTCATATCTAAAATATCTGAATCGCCAATCATGATTTTATCATCAACACCATCAAAAGTTACACAACTCCCATAACCTAAACCGCAACTTGTATTAATATAAGCCTCATTTAAATAACTTCCATGAAGATTGTTTCCGCTTAAATCAAATGCTGTTGTATTTGTATCCGCGTCGAAAGAATAATATGCCACAAGATTATTATAAGGTATTGAGGTGTTGTTAATTTCCAAATGCAAGGCTGTTTGGATTGCCCTTGTGTCGTTTAAAATTGCCTCTGTTGTGTAGTTGTAGGTTTTTGTTATATTTAACACTCCTAAAGAGAGATTTAGCAAAATAAAAAAAGATAAGCAAAATAATATAAAATAATTAATTCTTTTTTTCATAAGAAAATAAAGAAGGAACTATTTAAAAAATTAACCTAAATACCTTAACTTTCCAGGTCTCGGTTCATAAATCATTCCATCTTCTAAAAGTTTTTTTATTTCTTCGTTAATTTTCTTTGGTTCTTCTTCTATTTCCGCTATTAATTTTTCTATTGTTATTCCTTCGTTTTTTTCAGCTTCTTTTATTTTATTTAATATTATCTCTTTTAAGTTAGAAATATTTTCTTTTCCTTTTTCTTTTTGAACTTCTAATTTTCTTATAAGAAGCCAACCGGGATCAACTTTTCTTATTATTTCTGGATATATGTAAATCTCTTTATTATAATTCCTTAATATTCCAATTATTTTTATAGTATCTCCTTCTGTTATTTTTTCAAATTTTATTATTTCTTCTCCAAAAACTTTCATTCTCATTTGGCCAGAAGCATCATCTAATAATATTGAGGCATATTTTTTATCACCTTCTTGCACGTATTTTTCTACAACATTAGCTATGACATTAACCCTTACAACTTTTTTTCCATCTACATCTAAAAATACAAATTTTTCATCTATTATTTCTGGTTTTCCATTTAAAATCTGTCCTATTCTTAGTCTAAAAGCTATATGCCTTTTTTTTGTTTCGTTTAAATCCATTATCTAAACTAAAAAATTTTATTTTTAAATTTATACTTTTTGTATGTAACCTTTTTTAGGTTTAAAGATAATTCCAGCTCTTAATAAATTATCTATCGCTTCTTCTATTTCATTTTTTTTCATTTTGTTTTCTAATTCTTTTATCAATTCTTCTTCTGGAATAAGTTTTCCAAATCTTAATTCTAATTCTTCTATAAAATCTTTAACTGTGAAAATTTTTCCTCTTTTTGAAGCAGGATTTCCTGTAATTCTATCTATATCAAAACTTTTAGTTTCTTCATCAAAACCAACTTCAGTCATATAATATTTAACTAGACGAATTGCTCTTTCAGCATCTTCAGCCTCAACATTTTTGCTTAAACGGGCTTTCGCGCTTGCTTCTGCTAATCTAACCAAAGCCTCAAGCTGTCTTGCCGAAATTGGTATAGGTCTAGACCTAACTTCATTAGAAAAGATATTTGTAGTATTTCTTAAATTAACATAAAATTTTTTTATTTTGTCAGCAGCTTCTTTTGTTAAAATCGGATTATATTTTTGATGAGCATAAGCAACGTATTTTCTTAACAATTCAGCATCAATAACTTCTCTTTTTCCTTCTTGTTTATGCTCTTGTAAAACGTGCTCTGCAATACTCTCATCTCTTTCTCTATTTGGTAAATCTCTTAAAATAAAAAGAACATCAAAACGATTAAGCAAAGAGGGAGCTAAATCAACTTGGTTTGCAACTAAATCATCTGGTTCAAATCTCCCAAATTTTGGATTCGCCGCTGCCAAAACAGCTGTCTGAGCCTTAAGGGTTGCTTGGACATTTGCTTTTGAAATTGTGACTGTTTGTTGTTCCATTGCCTCATGCATTGTGCTTCTATCATTTTCATCCATTTTTTCTAATTCGTCTATGCAAACTAAACCTTTATTTGATAAAACCATCGCTCCTGCTTCTAAAGCCCATCCTCTCATAAATTCATCTCTCACAACTGTTGCGGTTAAACCAGCACCAGAAGCAGATTTTCCGGAAACGTAACGACCCTTCGGTGCTATAGTAGAAATAAATTTTAACATGACAGATTTAGCTACACCTGGATCCCCGACTAGGAGTATATGAATATCCCCTCTCGTCCATGTTCCATCACTTCTTTTTTTTCTAACTCCGCCAAAAAGCTGCAAAGCTAAGGCCTCTTTTATTTCTTTGTATCCCCAGACAGAAGGGGCAATACTTTTTGCTATTTTTTCTACAATATTAGGATCGCTAGCCAATTCCTTTATTTTTTCTTCTTCTTCTTCGCTTATGGATATATCTTCGAAGCTCTCTTCTAGCGGAATTATATTATTTGCTTCTATTGCTAAGTCATATCTTGTCTGTATTCCTGTTGGTAGAGGTAAGCTCACTTCTTTTAATATACCTATTATTTTTACTCTGCTTCCAGGAGTTGTTCTTTCCTCCATTTTTGGATCAACCAAATCTTCTTTTAGAAAAACTTGTATTCTTTTAGGTTGTTCTCCACCACTTAAACTATCTGGACTTTCTTCAATTACGATTCTTTGAGCATCTACCATATCTTTAGAAATGACAAAAAAGCCGCCCCTTCTACCACAAGATGAACATCTCGAAGGTTCCTGAAATTTTTTTTCAACTTGTAGGACAGAAATTATACTACTACAAGAAGGGCATTCAAACTTTGCATTTATTACTTGTGGTCTTACTTCAGAAGCTTGTCTGACTATGCCTTCAATAGAGATCATATTTCCTAAATGTTTAGCTCTAATTTCTCTTATTCTAAGTTCTTGTGTTTTAGAAATAGAATTTAAACGTACTCTTGGATTTTTTATTATTCCTCCTTCTAAAATTGCTAATTCTAAAATTCTTAATGTTTCCTCTGGTTTTTTTATTAAGTCTTCTGCTAGCTCAGGCGATGTTTCAGCTAAATCTTCAAAGTTTATTTTTATTACATTTTCTCCTTTTTTAGCGACTAAACCTAATTCTTTTTTTTGCGTTAAAAAAAAGTTTTTAGCTTCTATGATTTTTTCTTCTATTTGTGTCGATGAAGAATAATCTCTGTTCTCAAAAAAATTTTTTTCTTTTTCCATAATTATTTAAGAAAATCCTATTTTATAAGATTTTTTAATTATTAAAAGATGTTTAATTATTAAAATTTTTTATATAATCTTCTTCTTCTTCGCTAAGTTTTAATTTTTCTCTTATTTTTTCATTTTTTAAAATTAATCTTATTATTAAAAAATCCTTCATTGCTTGTTTTACTGAGATATGGCAAAATTTTGCATATTTTTCACAGATAGACAACTTTTTTTTGTTTCTTTGGTTTTGGAGCCATATTTTTAGAATTCTTGTTGGTTTTTTATAATTAGTTATCCCTGGCCTGTTATATTTTTTAGAAGCTGCTATTGCAGGACCTATGAAAAAATTTTGATAAACTAGAAATCTCCAATGCTGTTGTCTATAAACTCTTCCTCTAAAAACATCTGCTCTTGATAGAGCATCAAAAGCTTTTACAAGTTCTTCGTCTTTATATTCTAAAGGAATATTTTCTTCAATCCATAAAAAAATTTCATCGGTTGTCATATTAACCTCATCAAATATTCTTATAATTTTGTCATCTATTTTAGCTGTTTTGAAAATTATATGCAAGGCATTAAAAATTGTCTGTTCTTTATTTCTTTCTTCTATTTCCCTTGCTAAAATTTCTCCTTCTATTGTAGAAAGAGATTGTAAGTCATTAATAGCTGCCCGAGCATCACCTCTAGCTTTTATTGCGATAGATAACAAAACGTCTCTAGAAACTGCTATATTTTCTTTTTTACATATATCTTCTATTATTTTTAAAATAGACTTATAATCTAAGCTTTTTAGCTGAACTATCTCTGTTTTTTCTCTTAATAAGGAAAACTTTTTATCCCATATTTCATTTGCAGTCATTATTATTGGAAAAAAAGTTTTTTCTATTAAAGCTAATAGTTCTGGTAAACCTCCTCTTTCACTGGAAGAAATACCATCAACTTCATCTACTAAAATTATTTTATTCTTTCCATATAAAGATGTTTGAATAGATGCAGGTCCAATTATATTACTTATTTTTTGTTTGTCTCTGAAATCAGAAGCATTCAATTCTAAAATTTCAGAATCTGTTTCAGCAGCTATTGCGTATGCCAAAGAGGTTTTTCCTACGCCCGTAGGACCATAAAGAACAACAGCTCTTTTTTTTGGAAAATTTTTCAAGAAATTTCTAACTTTTTCTATTGCAAGCTCTTGGCCTATAACAAAGGAGTAAGATGTTGGACGATATTTTTCACTCCACGGAATGTTTTTTTGATTTAACATTTTTATATTTTGCCTTTTTTTCCGACTAAAACTAAGCTTGCTAATAGGGCTTCTAACTGAATAAATTCATCACTACCTTCAACCAACCTAAACTCTATCTCACCAGTTTTTTCAGTTAACTTGACTTTGAGTTCTTCATCTATTTTCAAATTCCATATCTCTTTTTGGATGGATTTTATAATATCTGTGCCAGATACAGAATCTTTTAACATAATATCTAATAATTTTTTTCTCGCGTTCTCAAAATCTCCTGCTAAGCAATAATCTAATACAATTCTTACATCAGAAGGTTTTGCTTGAGAAACAATTGTATTTATTAAATCAATAGTTATATTAGGCGAAATAGATGCTGTCGCTTGCAATAAATTAATAATTCTTCTGCAATCGCCTTCAGAGTATTCGTAAAGTGCATCAAAAGCTTCAGGAGTTATAGTTAAACCTTCTCTTTGACATATTAAATCAATTCTTTTTTTAATATCTTTTTTTTCTAAAAGTTGAAATCTGAAGACAACACATCTGGATTGAATAGGATCTATAATCTTTGAAGAATAGTTGCAAGAAAGAATAAATCGACAAGTGTTTGTAAAATTTTCCATAGTTCTTCTTAATGCCTGTTGAGCTTCTCTTGTTAATGCGTCTGCTTCGTCTAAAAAAATAACTTTAAAAGGAACATCTCCAAGAGCTTTTGTCCTTGCAAAATCCTTGACTTTTTGTCTTATTACGTCAATACCTCTTTCATCAGATGCATTCAATTCCAAATAATTTTCTCTCCAGCTTTCTTTGAATAATTCTTTTACAATTATTAAGGCAACTGTTGATTTTCCAGTACCTGCTGGGCCTGCAAATAGAAGGTGAGGTATGTTTAAAGAATTCACAAGAGATTTTACCCTTTTTATTACTTCTTCTTGACCAACTACTTCTTCAAATTTTTTTGGACGATATTTTTCTGTCCATATTTCATTATTCATATAATAAATTCAAAAATTATATTTAAAAGGATTGTTATACTAAAAATTATTTAGTTCTTCTCAATTTTCTTTTTCTTTTTTCTTCATTAAGTTTTTTTCTTTGCCATTTCCACCTCATTTGGCCTTTCTTTTTCCATCTTCTAGATGATCTTTTCATAAACAAAACAAAATTTTTTCATTTATAAATTTTTTCATAACAAAAAAAATTTAAACTGTATTCTATTTTTTTTATTGGACCCATAGTTCAAAGGATAGAACACCAGGTTTCGGCCCTGGAGATAGGGGTTCGATTCCTCTTGGGTCCATTAAAAAGAAGCTTTAAAAATACAAGAGTATTTTTTTATTAATGGAAAGAGATGTTTATGATGTTATAATTTTGGGGGGAGGTCCAGCAGGATTAACTGCTGCTTTATATTGTGGAAGATATGGCCTAAAAACGCTTGTTATAGCTAAAGAAATTGGAGGTACTACAAGTCTGGCCCCAGAAATAGAAAATTGGCCTGGTTTAATATGTACAGGAAAAGAACTTTCTAAAAGATTTAGAGAACATGCAGAAAAATTCGAGGCAATAATAAAAGAAGAAACTATCTTATCTGTTTTTAAAAAAGAAAATTTATTTGAAGTAGAAACAGAAAAAAATAAATTTTATTCAAAAACAATAATAATCTGCTTAGGTACTCAGCATAAAAAATTAGAAATTAAAGGAGAAGAGGAGTTCTTAGGGAAAGGTGTTAGTTATTGTCCAACTTGCGACGGTAATTTTTTTAAAAATAAAACTGTTGGGGTTATAGGAGGGGCTAATTCTGCAGCTACAGCAGCACTTTATCTTTCAAAAATAGCAAAAAAAGTTTATATAATATATAGAAGAGATAAAATGAGATGTGAAGCAATACTTTTGAACAGATTAAAAGAGGAACAAAATGTTTTCTTTTTTTATAATTCAATACCTTTAGAGATAATAGGTGATAAGAAAGTTAAGAAGTTAAAGATATTGGAAAATAACAAAGAAAAATATTTGGATTTGGATGGTGTTTTTATACAAATAGGAGCTAAGCCAAATTTAGATGTTTTGAAAAATTTAGGCCTCGATGTAAATGAGCAAGATTATATTAAAACAAACAAAAAAATGGAAACTAATTTAGAAGGAGTTTTTGCTTGTGGAGATATAACTGATAATCCTTTTAAACAAATAACAACCGCGGTTGGAGAAGGTGCTGTAGCAGCATCTTCAGTTCAAGAATTTATTTTAAGAAAATGAAAATAGAGAAAATTAAAGAATTAGAGAATGAATTATTAAATTGCGAAAGACTTTATTATTTTGGAGTTTGTATTTTAAAAGAAACTAGAATTTTAAAAAAAGTTTTAATTAATTTATCAGATATATCTCTAAACTTAGTAAATTTTTATTCAGAAATAAAAGATTATAAAAATGAAAATAAAAAAATAAAATTTTTTGTAGAGAACTTTGCCTTAAAAAATATTAGAAAAGAAGATTTAAAAGTTTTTATCGAAATATTCAAATTTCATAAAATGCATGAGAAAAGTTCATTAGAGTTTATTAGAGGTGATAATTTAATAATTTATTATAATGGAAAATATGAAAGGATCTCAAAGGAAAAAATTATTAAAAGTTTTAAAATAATAAAATTTTTAATAAAAAAATTGAGTGAGGAGTAAGCCGCATTCTGTCGGATTTTGTTATTAGACAAACAATCCGTACCAACATTTGACTATGCCTTCCTGATCGATTGGAAGTTGCACCAACCAAGACAGCCGTTTCATCATTTCTTTTGCCAATGTCAGTTTCTTTCCTCAAGAAAGAGGTAGGAATTACTTCCCGACATTTCTTGAGGTAAACATCATTCTAGGCAAAAGCTGTGTCGTTTCTGTTCTGTTGCTCCATCTTACGATGGTCCTCTTACGAGGATGGTTCCCTAAAGAGGGCTTCTCTTGAAGAGTGTGCGGACTTTCCTCAGAAACCAACAATGATTAAGCATTGTTTAAGCTTTTAACTCTGGTTTCCGAAGTTGGTTTCCTCACTCTTTTTAGAAAAAAAAAATATTAGTTAAATATTTTTCTTTTTTAATAAAATTTTTCAATAACAAGAGCACGCTCAGTAAAA
>JAWALV010000024.1:0-8135 GCA_038886595.1 Candidatus Pacearchaeota archaeon
GATATAAGAGGTTCTTATATAATGAAGAGAAAGTATCCTTATTATTTTAAAGATGAGAATCTTTTTTTTACACATAATAAAGATTCATATTCTTTAAATAATAAAAAAGAATATAATAACCTTCAATCAGCAGAGGATTTAGATAAAGGGGATTTGGAAGACAAGTTAGATTTATTGGAGTAATGAAAGAGATTTTTGTTGAGACAATTAAAAGAGAAGAACTTATTGATATAACAAATCTTGTTGAAGAAAAATTAGAAGAAACAAAAATAAAAGAAGGAATTGTTCATCTTTTTACGCCACACGCAACTTGCGGTTTGACAATAAATGAAAATGCCGATGAAAATCTTCCGAAAGATATTTCTAATTTTTTAAATGGTTTAGTTAAGAAAGGAATTTGGCTTCACGATAGAATTGACGATAATGCAGATGCCCACATAAAGACTTCTATTATAGGTAATTCTTTAATGATTCCTTTTAAAGATAATAAGCTAAAACTTGGCACTTGGCAAAACATTTTTCTCTGCGAGTTTGATGGACCGAGAAAAAGAAAAGTTTTGGTAAGTTTTTTAGAAGAAAAATAAAAAAAATAAAAAATTAATAAAAACTATTTCTTCTTTTCTACAATTGATTTGCAAATTCCTGCTGCAACTGTAGCACCAGCATCTCTTATTGCGAATCTTGCCATGTAAGGATTTACATCAGCTGTTTCTAAGACAAGATTTCCTACTGGTTTTAGCTTAACTACAGCTACATCTCCGTTCTTCAAGAAATCAGGATTTTGCTGTATTGGTTGTCCTGTTCTTGGATCAATCTTTGACACAAGCTCAACAAATTGGCATGGAACTTGTGCAGTATGCACGTGGAAAACAGGTGTGTAACCTTTTGCAATAACAGTTGGATGATTTATTACAGTTATTGTAGCTGTAAATTCTTCAACTATTTTTGCAGGGTTTGCAGCATCGCAAATAACATCTCCTCTTGCAATATCTTTTTTACCGATTCCCCTAATGTTTACACCAACATTATCTCCAGCTTCCCCTTGTGGAAGTTGTTCGTGATGTGCTTCTATTGTTTTGACTTCGCCTTCAACACCTTTTCCTGTTCTTCCAGGTAATATTATAACTTTTTGCCCAGGTTTCATTATACCAGAAACAATCTTTCCAACAGGAACAGTTCCTATACCTGTAATTTCATATACATCTTGTATAGGCATTCTTAGTGGAAGATTTGTTGGTTTTTCTGGTGCAGGGAATTTGTCTATTTGTTCTATAACAGTTGGACCTTTGTACCAAGGCATATTATTCGATTTCTTTACAATATTGTCTCCTTTTAATCCAGAAGCTGCAATAAAAACAGTTGTATCAGGATTTATTCCAACTTTCTTCAACATTTCACCAACATCTTTCTTAACTTCATTATATTTCTTTTCATCATAATTTACCATATCCATCTTATTGATAATTACTGCAATGTGCTTAACACCCATTGTTCTCATTAACCAAAGATGTTCTTTTGTTTGCTCTTGAACACCATGAGGAGCAGAGATTACTAAGAAAGCAGCATCTGCCTGAGATGTTCCAGTAATCATATTTTTAACAAAATCTCTGTGTCCTGGAGCATCTATAATTGTAACTTCGTAGTTTTGAGTTAAAATCTTTTTGTAGTTAAGATCTATTGTAACTCCTCTTTCTCTTTCTTCTTTGATAGTGTCCATAAAATAAGCAAACTCGAATCCTTGCTTTCCGTGTTTAGCAGCTTCTTCTTTAAGCTTTGCTAATTCTGCTTCAGAAAGAATTCCTGATTGATAGAATAATTGACCAATTGTTGTTGATTTGCCTGCGTCAACATGTCCAACGAACACTACATTTAAGATTGGTTTTTGTTTTGCCATTTTTTCTCCTAATTTAGTTAAAAGTTATGCCAGAAGGCACGATAAAAGAAAAAAAAGGAAGATTTAAAAAGATTGCTGTTTTTTATAAGAATTATAATAAATTATAATAAAATATTATAAAAATGGTTCAAAATATAATCAAGCTTTCTGAAAGAGAAAACAGAATTGTGAATATGACAAAAGCTAAATACGGAATGAAAAACAAAAATCAGGCCCTTGGTTTTATTATACAAACTTTTGCTAAGAACTTTATGCCAGAAGCGCTTGAACCGATAGAAAAACCAAGAAGAAGCGAAGGAATAAAACTTCAAAGTTTAGACGCTTTAAGAAAAGAATTAGAAGGAGAAAAAACAAATGGTTAAGTTTAGAGAGTTTTTAACATCATCGGGAAAAAAAGTTTTGGGTGGAAGGAATGCTGAAAACAATGAGGAGTTAATTGCCCAGATTTTGCCGAATGAAATTGTTTTGCATACAAAAGAGCCAGGAAGTCCCTTCGTTAATATAAAAGAAGATTCAAAAAAAGTTTCAAAAAAGGACATAAAAGAGGGCGCAATTTTTTGCGCAGCTTATAGCAAGGATTGGAAAAAAAACAAAAAAGATGTTGTTGTGCATTATTTTTTAGGAAAAGACATTTATAAAGAGAAAGATATGAAAACAGGAACTTTCGGAGTAAGAAAATTTAAGGAAATCAAAGTTAAGAAAGAAGAGATTGAGAGGTTTTTGAGAGTGTTGAAAAAACAAAATTAAAATATTTATATACAAAGTTTTTTTGACTTATAAAGATTCTAAACCTCTAGATTTTGTATATTAATACTAAAATTTCTTTTAAGGTTTGTTAATAATTTCAAAGTCTAATGAAGAAGCAATTTTCTACAAACTAAAACTAAATGAAGTAGAAATATTACGAAATATAAAATGAAGCATTTATATAATAATACTTTTTAGTATCATCTGATAAATTTAAATAAGGAGAAAAAAATACAAAAATTCAAATGAAAGTTTTTAAAACACCCAATATAAATAGATTATTGGATGAAGATTAATAATGATCCTTTCAAAAGAAAAACAGCAAATAATTAAAGACGACACGCACAATATCAAAGTAGTTGCTGGTCCAGGTTCAGGAAAAACTACATTGATTATTGAGAAAGTTTATGAGTTAGTCAAAAAAGGAGTTTCTCCAAACAAGATTCTTATAATTACATACACAAATAAAGCCGCAGAGGATATTGAAAGAAAGATATCTAAAAGAATTAAAGAAAAAGGATTTTATGTTTCTACATTTCATGGATTTTGCGTCCGATTTATGAGAGAATACCCTGATTTTTTTAAAGATTACAAGGGATTTAAAGTTCTAGACGATTTGGGCCAATTATTATTCATTATAAAATGGGATAGATTGATCAAAACTGATGACACTGAAAAAATTGATTCTTTGAGATTAAGAAATTATTTCGGAAGAATTAAGGATAATTATTCAAAAGAAGATTTTAAGAAAATTGAGCATCCCATAAAGGAAAGCTATTTTAATTATTGTAACAAATTACATGAGCAAAAGAAAATGGATTTTGGTGATTTAATCAATATTGTTCACGATACAATTAATCAAAATATAAATATTCTTTTTTTTAAGAAATAGAAGAAAAATTACTGTAGTAGAAAATTTTCAGTGTCATCGCAATTTGGGTTTTTCGGACATCAAAAAGTTGAACTAAAAATAAATCCTCACAGCTTTCTAGGAAATTAACAGCGATTTACTGGCCTAGGCCCGCAGGCTTTTGCTTAAGCTAAAAAACTATAAAACAAACTACCCAATCTAATCTAAACATCAATCTTTATATACCTCATTCTCTACAAAAAACCATGGAACAGATAAAAAAATTTCAGCTCGGTAAGAATGGAGTTAGTGAAAATTTTGTTGAACAGATAAAAAAATCTTTCGTTGATACAAAAAGAATAAAAATTTCTGTTTTAAGATCTTGTTGCAGAGATAGGGAGGAATTGAAAAAAATCGCAGAAGAAATAAAAAACAAACTCGGCGAGAATTTTGACTATCGGATAATTGGTTTTACAATTGTGTTGATAAAATTGAAATGATTTATAAATCTTTTTCAAGAAAGATTTTTAAACCTCATTTACTTTTTAAAAGGGCAGATAAGATTGCGTGCTAGCCCCACGCTAAACCGCAAAAGGGCTTTATGGCGGATCGTAAGGAAGCACAGGTGAGATAAGGTGTAATAAGGCCTTTGGCTGGACGCTGAAATCTCCCTTTTCCTGATCTTGCTATAAAGAAACGGGTCAGGCCTTGATCGGAGCAGCCCTAATTTATGGTAGAGATGCTCGAAGAGACAAGAGATGGAGAAAGGCCAAAGAATCCTTTTGCACCAACTCAAGCCGTCTTCCTATCTGCGAAAAATGATACAAAAAAGAGCACAATTTTTTTTATTAGGAGCAATAGTAATAGTGACAATACTTTTTTCTTTTTTTATATATCAAAATAGAATTAAATATCTTTCTTCCGATGATAAGATTATTTCTTTAAAAGAACAATTTAAAGAAGAATCTTCTGTTGTGATAGATTATGGTGTTGCAAATAGACAAGATAAATTAAAAGATTTTTTAGGAAAAATGGTTGCAGAATATTTTTCTAAAAATCCTGACCTTGAGCTCATTTTCTTTTTTGGTAATGATACTCACATAAATGTATTGAATTTAGCGAAAGAGAAAGTTGATATTTATATAGATAATGTTAATTATGAAGCAGAAAATGTACCTAGAAATACAGATATCTCTTTAGGTCAAGGAGGAATTTCAATACAAAATATAAACTTAGATGACGCTTTTATTAAGTCATATATTTTGGTATTACCTCATCCTGCTAAACAACAAGAAAAACTTCTTTTTATAATAAATGAAACTAATTATAATTTAAAGTTAGATAAATATAAAAACTTTTATTTTTTAATTAAATTAAATGAGATGGAGAAAACTGATGTTGTCATTGAATAAAAAAGCAGATAGTCTTGTAATTTCTTATGTTTTATTAGTAAGTATAGGTTTAATAGTAGCTACTATGGCGTATGGATGGTTAAAGTCAGAATCAGATATAACAGAACATGGAAGTTGTCCAAAAGGCCTTTCTATTTTTATTTCTGATTATAGAGTGAATAATCCTCTTTCTGTATTTAATCTATCTTTGAAAAATAATGGAAGATACAAAATTGAAGGCTTTTTTGTTAGGATAAATAATGAAACTGATTTTGAAACAGGAATCTATGATTTAGGAAGAAAGAATATATTATTAATGCCTGGAGATGAAATAAAATTAGTTTTTAGTTCAAAAGAGAACATACAAAATTATAAAAGAATATGTTTTATCGAAGTCCAACCTTTTATTTCAAATTTAAAAGGAGAAATGATTTTATGTAGTCAGATGGCTACTAAAAAATTAGTTTGCTAATTTCTAGGTCCCGTGGTCCAGTAGCTAAGACGCTTCCTTGACGTGGAAGAAATCCCAGGTGCAAATCCTGGCGGGACCATAATCTATAATTATATAAAATGGGTCCAGAGGGAGTCGAACCCCCAACTGACGGTCTGGAGCCGTCCATTTTACCGTTAAACTATGGACCCTTTTTTTATTTAGCGAATTTTCTTTTTAAGATTTTTTATTTTAAAAAACAAAAAAACTTAAATACTCTTTCTATTATCAAATTTAATGAAAAAAGAAAAGATATTTTACTTAGTTTTTTTTATACTGATTCTTTATTTTGCTAGTTCTAATGAAATAATTGCTAATAGAATTATAAATCCTACAAATTATAGTGGCGCGGGACAAGTTATTTTAGTAAACATTAGTTTATATAATCCTAATAATTTTTATTATATTATAGATGAATGTGTTCCTAATAATTTAACAATAGTTAATATAACAAACTCCTTAGGTTTAACTAACTACTATACTCCAAGTTTTTGTCCTTTTAATCCTTCACTTGCAAGAATAACTTGGAATATTACCAATAGATCAGGGAGTTTTAGTTATAGAATAATAATTCCTAACAATTATTCTTCAAGTTATTCTTTAACAGGTATTGTTTATTATGGGAATGGTCTACAAAAAGCTATTGGAGGCAATAGTTTGTTAACAAAAATAGAATGTAATAATATATGTAATGAAGGAACAAGAAGATGTTTATCTTCAACAACCTATCAAATTTGCGGAGACTACGATAAAGATGGTTGTTTTGAATGGAATTATGGAATTAATTGTAGCGTTGGAGAAATTTGTCTAAATGGAACTTGTATAAAACAAAACTTAATCCCTTTAACACCTACTAATCTACAAGGAGTAGCAGTCTCCCCAAATCAAATAAATCTATCATGGAAAGACAATTCAAACAATGAGCAAGGTTTTATAATTGAAAGAGGAATAAAGGTTGGTAAAGGAATAAATTCTTTTTTGAATTGGTCTATAATACATAAAACTAATGAAAACGTTAACATGTATACAGATGTAGGATTAACCCCTCAAGAAGAATATTATTATAGGGTGTATGCTTTTAATAATTTTGGTAATTCAAATTATAGCGAAACAATAAATGTAGAAATTCCTCCATGCAGATGGTGGCAAAGAGTTCGCGGAATAAAATGTTGATTTTTCTTTAAAATTACTTATATAAAGGAAAATATTTAAACAAGATTAAAAAGTTTTAATTATGGATAAAGAAGAAAAAAAAATAGATTTTGTTTATTTAAGCTATTATTCAAGAAAAGATATTCAAAAAACAATATTTGACTTTTGTAAAAAAAGAGAAACCGTGCCTTTATATAAAGATTATTTTGGTAAAAGACCTGATTTATTATACTATGAAACAGATATTTATGAATTTGCAAAAAAAGGCGCAACGAGTTTTCATTGTTCTCAAGAAATTTGGAAAAACCCCTTAGAAATAAAAAAAGACCAAAATATTAAGGAAATAAATGAATTAAGAGAAGGTTGGGACTTTTTGATAGATATAGATTCTAAATATTTTGACTATGCAAAAATTGCTGCCAATATTATAATAAAAGCTCTTGAATTTCATGGCATAGAAAATATAGGAATAAAATTTTCTGGCTCTAAAGGATTTCATATAATAATACCTTGGGAAGCTTTTCCAGAAGAAATATCTGGTTTAAAAACAAAAGACATGTTTCCTGATTGGCCTAGACTAATGGCAAAATATTTGGAAGAAAACTTTATTAAAAAAAATTTTGAAGAAGAACTAAAAAAAATTTTACAAGAAAAAGAAGAAAAATTAAAAGAAATAGTTTTTATACCAAAAAATGAAAGTGCGGAAGAAGGTTTTTTTTACGAATTAGTTTGTAAAAAATGTAAAACAAAAACAACAGCAATTTTTCAGAAAAAAACGAAAAAAAGAGTTTTTAGATGTGGAATTAAAAATTGTGGTGAAATAATGGAAAAAATAAAAGAAGAAAAAATTTATTTTTCAAAAGATGGAAAATTTAACTCTTATAAAAATCCTGAGTTATTTGAAGAAAGAATAAAATTTGAAAACGAAATAGATTGTGTGGATTTAGTATTAGTTTCGCAAAGACATCTTTTTAGAACTCCTTATTCTCTTCATGAAAAAACCGCTCTTTGTTCTTGCGTTCTAGAAAAAAAAGAAATTTTATCTTTTTCTCCATTAGAAGCAAAGCCTGAAAAAGTAAAGGTGAAAAATTTTTATCCCAACGCAAAAAAAAATGAAGCAAAAAGATTATTGATTAATTCCTTAGATTGGGGCAAGAAAAAAGATAGGGAGGAAGTTAAACATTTAGAAAAAAAAGAGATAGATATTTCTGAATTAAAAATAGATGAAAAATATTTTCCACCTACAATATTAAAAATTCTAGAAGGAATGAAAGAAGATGGAAGGAAAAGAGCCTTAATGATACTACTTTCTTTTTTTGTTTCTTTAAACTTGCCTAGAAATTATATAGAAGAAAAGATTTCAAAGTGGAACATGAAAAATTATCAGCCACTAAAAGAAGGATATATTAAATCTCAAATAGAATGGTTCTTAAAAAATAAAAGAATGCCTCCAAATTATAATAACCCTATTTATAAAGAAATAGGGGTTTTAATGGAAACAGATAATCTAAAAAATCCAATAAACTATACTATAAGAAAAATATTTCGAGAAAAAAATAAAAAAGAAAAGCTTAATAAATAGAACATTTTATAAAGAAATATGGCAAAAGA
>JAWALV010000025.1:0-8037 GCA_038886595.1 Candidatus Pacearchaeota archaeon
ACCAAACAGAACTTGAATTATTAACCTGCCATGCCAAGAAAGGATAGCCATTGTTTAAATTGTAAGTTGAAAGAGAAATATTCCAATGAGCATTAGAAAAAGTACTTATATTTTTCATTTCAGAAGTTGTTTTTCCTTCTGCACCAGTACAACTTCCACTCCCACAAGCATTTGTCCTGCCAGAAGTTTCTATGTCCCAGAAAGAATTAGTTATTGAACCATAAAAAGAATAACCTGCAATTCCTCCAACATTTGAACTTCCTAAAACATTCCCCGTGTTGTAAGAACGAGATAATACAGAAGCATCTAAATAACCTGCAATTCCCCCAACATTTGAATTTCCTGAAACATTCCCCGTGTTGTAAGAACTAGATATTGAAGAACCGACGAAATAACCTACAATGCCTCCAACATTTGAACTTCCTGAAATATTACCTGTGTTGTAAGAATTATATATTGAACTAGCATAAAAAGTATCAAGCTCTTCTCCAACTAAACCACCCACCTTTGAACTTCCTGAAATATTACCTGTGTTGTAAGAATTATATATTGAACTAACATAAGAAAAACCTACAATGCCTCCAACACGATCTCCGCTTCCTGAAATATTACCTGTGTTGTAAGAATTTGTAATTGAAACATTATATCCTGTATAACCTGCAATGCCCCCAACCAACGAATTTCCTCTTATTCTTGAATTTATTAGACCTATGTTTCTTATATTTCCATTGTCACCAACATAACCAAACAAACCAACATAATCTTGGCTTGGCCTATCTATATACAAATTAATTATTCTATAATTCTGACCATCTAAACTACCAAAAAAACCATTATAAAAACCAACAGGTTCAAATCCCTGTCCTGAATTCCAGTTTATTGTGTCTGAACAATCTATGTCATTAATTAAAATATAATATGCAGATAAGCTTGAAGACATATTTTGCAGTTGCTGACAGGTTGAAATTTGATAAGGGTCTCCTTGAGTTCCTGAACCTCCAGCAAAACCACCAGACATTATTATAAGTTCAAAAGTTTGATTGCTTAAATAAGGAACCTCCCATTCTATATAATCAATAAAACCGTCGGCATTTACATCAAAAGAATTAAAATCGTGCTTAACCCTTCTTCCCTCTTTTAACCAAAACAAAAACAAATTGCTATCATTAACCTTAACAACAAGATTATCCAAATCCGTAAAAGCGAGAATATCTTTATAACCAACTTCGTTTTGATCAAATATTGTTATTTTTTTTCCATTATCAAAATTCTCTTCGATTATTTCTGGACCAGGAGTATAGTATTCCAAAACAAACTCTTTCGAAGGAGGTTCATCAAAAACAACCTTGGAATTTTCAGAACCGATTTCTATCTCTAAAGGCTTATCATATATTGCCTTTCCAGTAAAACCAAAAAAATTCTTTATTAAAGAGAGAAAAATTTTATCTTTTTTTTCTACATTTATTGCCTTTCCACTTACTAAGACTTTTTTAATAGATTCGTTATCAACTTTTTGCAAATCTTCTTTAACTTGGTTTAAAATTTTGTCTGCTTGTTCTCCTAACTTAACATCTATATTAAAAGCATTTTTTGGAACTTCAACAAAAAATTTTCCTTCCTCCTCGATGATTATTTTTTTAACCCATTTTACAGGTCTTCCAACAATAACTTTTGAACTAACAATTTCCTCACTAAATCTTCCTATCTTTTCTGGAATTTGAGGAGGAGTGTTATTTTCATCTTTTGAAGGTTCATTATCAGAAGAAATATTTTCAGCATTTTCTAAGTCGGTTAAATTTTCTTCAGGATCTGGAGGAAGAGGAGGAGTTAAATTAGGGTCTATAACAATCTCTTCTGTTATATTTTCTTGGTTGTTTATTTTAACTTCATCACTAACTACAAAACCTGTGATTTTAGAAAAAAAACTCTTAACTGAAAAAAAAGTTTTTTCAAGAAAATTTTTATCTTCTTTAGAAACTACAAAAGAAAAACTAAATAAAACTAATAAAAAACAAATAAACACTAATAACTCTCTCTTTTTAGCCATACTTAAAATAAAAAAAAAGAGTTTTTAAACATTTTTATTATGCTTAAAATTTTTAATAAGAACACCAATTTCCTTTAACTTAAATAAAATGTTCTCTATAATAGAACAAGATTCAACAAAAAAGCTGCCAGCTACATATTTTTCTTTTCTTAAATCTTTTAAATTTAAATAGTACTCTTTATCTAAAAAAGCAATTATTTTCTTAGTTTTTAAAGAATCAAAAAAATCTCTCTCTATGCTATGAGGAAAATCTGCCTTCAACTTTTTAAAAATAAATAATGTAAAATCAAAAAGATTGTTTATTTGTTTATAATCAATAGCCTCGGCAAAATTCTTTTCTAAAAGTTTGTCTGGTAAAAAAGCTAAATCTCCTGCCAAATCTCCTAACTGCTCAACAGAATTGTTTAATCTTACCAAATAAAGAATCCTTTTTGCTTCTTGCTCATTTAATTTTCTAGTTGATAATTCAAACAAAGCATTTCCTATTGAATGTGATATTATATTAGATAATCTACAAAGTTTTTTTATTTTTCTTAGAATTTTTTCATCTTTTTTTTCTAAAAATTCTTTTGAATAAAAAAGTACTTTCTCATTATTTTCCATAGCGTTTCTTAATTCCTTTTCTATTAAAACAAAAGCTTCCTCGTTTTTTGATGGAAGTTTTTCAGTTAAATATTTAGGGGAAAGAATAATTTCTTCTTCATTCCCTTTAACTAAAAAGTCTACTAATTTTTTAAAAGAGTTTAAATAAATAAGAAAAACAAGCGCGACGGAAAAATTAAAAAAAAGGTGCGCGTTGGCTATTTGTCTTTCTATACTTCCTCCAAAAAATAAAATTAATTTTAAAAAAAATGGAACAAAAGGTAAGATTAGGATAACTCCTAAAAAATTAAATAAAAAATGAGCTACGGCTGTTCTTTTTGCATATAAGTCCATCCTAAAAGAAGCTAATAATGTCGAAATTGTTGTACCCAAATTAGCACCTAATATTAAAAAAAACGATTCGTTTAAACCAAAAAAACCTTTTGAAGCCAAGACAATTATTAAACCTAAAGTTAAAGCACTTGAATTAACTAATATAGTAAACAAAAAACTTACAAATATTAAAATAAAGAAATTATTATATTTGAAAAAAAATTCTAAAATTCTTGGATCTTTAGAAAAAGGAGTGACTGCATCTGAAATTAGGTTCAGAGCAAAAAAAACTAAACCAAAATAAAAAAGAGATCTACCAAAAAACTTTGTTTTACTAATAAAAGTAAGAATAAAACCAATTAATAAAAAAACAATAGCAAACTTCGTTAGTTTAAAAGCTATTAATTGAGCAGTTATTGTAGAACCTACGTTTGCTCCAAAAATTATTGGTAAAGATTGTGCAAAAGAGATCAAGCCTGCATTGACCAAACTTATAGCAATCAAAGTGGTTGCCGTGCTAGAATTAACAATAGCGGTTGTTAAAAAACCGAAAAAAGAGCCTTGCCATTTATTTTTCACAGCTTTTCTTAAAATATTGTTTAACCAGCTTCCAGCAGCCCTCTGAATCTCTTTACTAAAATTTTCAATACCGAAAATAAAAAGAACTATTCCCACTAAAATAATTAATAAAGTGTTTAAATCCATAAAAAACATTATGAAAAAAGGTTTTTTTAATTTTGCTATAAATAAAAAAGATTAAAAACTTATTTTTTTCTTAGGCTTTATGGCAAAAGGTTTTATTGTTTATTCCGATTATAAAACAATAGAGGATAAGACTTTTATTTATCTTTATGGTCGTCTTGAAGATGGGCATAGTTTTGTGGTAATTAAAAATTTTATTCCTTATTTTTTTATAAATAAAGAAGATGAAAAAAATATAAAAAAATATTTAGATAATTTTAAAATAAAAACAGAGATTTCTGCAGAGAAAACTTTTTTTAATAAAGAAACAATAAAACTTATCTTTGTGAATTATGAAAAACAAAAAAATTTTTTAAAATTGTTGAATGATTTGAAAATAGAAACTTTTGAAGCAGATATAAAGCCTAATATACGTTTTTTAATAGATAATGATCTTTTTTCAAGAATAGAAATAATGGGAGATTATAAAGTAGAAAAAGAACAAAAAGTGGATAGAGTATATATAGAACCAAAAATACAAAAAAATTCTTCTGGAGAAAAAATAAATTTGAAAATATTATCTTTAGATATAGAAACTTCAGAGAAAGGAGATTTATATTGTGTAAGTCTTTACTCTAAAAATTATCAAAAAAGTTTTATAATTTCGAAAGAGGAAACAAAAAAGGCAGAAGTTTTTGATAAAGAAGAAAAACTTTTAGAATCTTTAAAAAAAGAGATAGTTGATTTTGATCCTGATATAATTATTGGGTGGAATTTAATCAACTTTGATTTATTTTATTTAAGGGAGAAGTTTAGAAAACATAAAATACCTTTTAATTTTGGTAGAAATAATGAAGAAATAAAGATAAGGATAGAAAAAAATTTTTTTAAAAATTCAACAGCAGAAATTCCAGGAAGAGTTGCTTTTGACGGTTTAGATTTAATTAAAGACCCTTTTATTCAAGAATCTCCTTTTATCAAATCAATCAAAGCAGAAAGTTTTAGTTTAGAAGATGTTTCCATGGCTGTTTTAGGAAAAGGAAAGATTATTAGTGTGCATAATAGACATAAAGAAATAGAAGAGTTGTATAAAAAAAATAAACAAAAATTGCTAGACTATAATCTTAATGATTGTATTTTAGTTTATGAGATTTTAGAAAAAACAAAGATGATCGAGTTAGCTATAGAAAGAAGCGAGTTAACAGGTTTACAATTAAATAAAATTTTAGGTTCAATAGCCGCCTTTGACTCTTTATATATAAGAGAAGCGAGAAAAAGGAATTTGGTTTCTCCAACGACAAAATTTAATCAAAAAGAAGAAAAAATTAAAGGAGGTTATGTTATGACTCCTAAACCAGGAATTTATGAAAATGTTTTAATATTTGATTTTAAATCTTTGTATCCTTCTGTTATAAAAACATTTAATATCGATCCAGCTAGTTTTATTGAAAAAGAAGAAAAAAATTGTATTGTTTCTCCAAACGGAGCTTTTTTTAGAAATCAAGAAGGAATTCTTCCAGAGATATTAGGTAGATTACATGAAGCAAGAGAGAAAGCAAAAAAAGAAAGTAGAGAACTTTCAAATTATGCTATAAAAATAATAATGAATTCTTTTTTTGGAGTTTTAGCTTCTCCTAGTTGTAGATATTTCGATTTAAGAATAGCTAATGCAATAACTTATTTTGGCCAAGAAATAATAAAAATGACTGCAAAAAAAGTAGAAGATATGGGTTTTGAGGTTATATATGGGGATACTGACAGTATTTTTGTACATACAAAAATGAAAAAAGAAGAAGCAAAAAAATTGGCAGTTTTTTTACCAAAAGAAATAAATCTTTTTTATGAAAAATATGTTCGAGAAAAATTTAATAGAAAATCTTTTTTAGAGTTAGAGTTTGATTCTTTTTTCATCTCTTTGTTGATTCCCCAAATGAGAGCACAAGAAGAATTTCGAGGAGCAAAAAAAAGATATGCAGGCTTAGTTGAAAAAAAAGGAAAGGAAGAGCTTGAAATTGTTGGTTTAGAGGCTATTAGAGGAGATTGGACTGAAGCAGCAAAAAATTTTCAAAGAGAACTCTTACTTAAAATTTTTAAAAAAGAAAACACTGTTCCTTTTATTTTAGATTATATAAAAAAATTAAAAGAAGGAAAATTAGATAAAGATTTAGTTTACAAAAAATCAATAAGAAAGGAATTGGAAGAATACACAAAAACAACACCTCCTCATGTAAAAGCTGCCCGTCAGTTAGACTTTTTAGAATCTAATTTAATTGAGTATTATATAACAACTAAAGGTCCAGAACCAATTCAGAAATTGAAACATAAAATTGATTATGAACATTATATAGAGAAACAAATAAAACCTATAGCAAAAACAATTTTAGAAACTGCAGGAATAAATTTTGAAAGGGCATTTGGGGAAGACAAACAAGAAAAATTATTTTAATTGCTTTTAATAATATTTAAAAACTAGTTTTTTTCTTTATCACTATGCAAGACTATGATTTTATCGTAAAAAAAATATCTTCTTTAACAGGTTTAGATAAGGAAGATATAGAGAGAAAAATAGAAATGAAAATAGCAAAGCTTTCTGGTCTTATCTCAAAGAGTGGAGCTGCTCAAATTTTAGCCAGCGAACTAGGAATAAACTTTGAAGACACTCCTTTGAAAATTGCAGAACTTATGCCTGGAATGAAAAAAGTTAGAACTTTAGTAAAAATAATAAAAATCTTTCCTGTAAGAAGCTTTAATAAAAATGGGAGAAATGGGAAAATTGCAAGTTTTTTAGCAGCAGATGATAGTGGTTCCATAAGAGTTGTTTTGTGGGATACAAATCATATAAGTCTTATAGAAAAAAACGAATTAAAAGAAGGAGATATTGTAGAATTAATTAATGCTTCAGTGAGAGATTCAGAAGTACATTTGTCTGGCTTTTCAGACTTAAAAAAAAGTTCTTTATTAATTCAAGAAGTTAAAATAAATGAAGAGTTTGTAGATAAGAAAATAAAAGATTTAAGATTGGGAGAAAGCGCAAAGATTAAAGGAACAATAGTTCAAATTTTTCCTCCGAAATTTTTTAATGTTTGTTCACAATGCGGGAAAAAAGTTGTTAAATTAGAAGAAGGTTTTTTTTGTGATATACATGGAAAAACAGAAAATAAAGAAAAAGCCTTAGTTGTTTTTATTTTAGACGATGGTACTGAAAACATAAGGGCAATTGTTTTCTCAGAAAAAATTCAAATTTACTTTGGCGAAAATGAGCTAAATTCAGATATTGGTTTCAACAGATTCAAAGAAAATTTTTTAGGAGAAGAGGTTTCTGTTTCAGGGAACGTAAGAAAAAATCAACTAAACTCTAACTTGGAATTAAATGTGCAACAATTTGAAATTTTAAAGGTAGAAAATTTTCTTAATTAGGTTAAAACATCAAAAAATATCTGAAGAGTTATTATTAAAATTACCGGTCCTACAATTATTCCTGCAAGACCAAATATTTTTATTCCTCCAACTAAACCTATAAACATTATTATTGGATTTATTTTTGCCTCTTTTGAGCTAATTATATTTCTAAGTAAACTATCTATTAAGTAAGACATTACTACACCATAAATTAGGAAAGCTATTGCAGTAAAATAATTTTGATTTATTAAACTAAAAATAATTATTGGGAGCCATACAACTGCTGGCCCTATCAGTGGAATAAAAGCTAGGACTGCTATTAAAAAAGCTAGAAAAAAATAATACTTTAATCCCATTATCTTAAAAAAAATTAAGGAAATAAGAAATTCTAAGAATGCAATTAAAAAAGAGGTTTTTATTATAGAATCAGAGGTACTTTTTATTTTTTCCATTATTTTTGTTTTATTTTCAAAAGGAAGAATTTCATAAAATTCTTTTTTTATTCTATCCCAATGAATTAATATAAAATAACTCATAAAAAAAACTACTATTAAGTTTATCATTCCTTTTATGAAATTAATTATTATATCACTAAACGAATAAATAAAGTTCTCAGTATTTTTTTCTATAAAAGATAAAATGTTTTGTGTATAAGGTACTTTTTGTCTTTCAATTAAACTTTTTATGTTGTCCAAAACTTCTTGTGCGGATTTATTTTGTATAATTTCTTCAACTTGCAAGTACAAATTTTTTCCTATAATAAATAATAATAAAGTTATTAAAAATAAAGATAGAAAAATACAAATCGATGCGCTTAGATATTTGTTTGTTTTTTTTGATATTTTTTTGTGTAAAGGGAGCATAATATAAGAAAGTATAAAAGAGGATAAGATTATTGTAATAAAATCTTTAATTATCATATAACTATAAAATAATAAAATTAATAGAAAAGTGAGAAAGAGATATTTTTTTATATCATCTTTAACCATTATTTT
>JAWALV010000026.1:0-7738 GCA_038886595.1 Candidatus Pacearchaeota archaeon
TTGAATTAGAGGTTATTTTAAAATTTATTTTGTTTTCTTTAATATTTTTTAAATAGAAATTCTCAACCTTTAGTTTCTTAGAATAACCTGGGAGGATATTTTCTAGAGAGTAATCTTTAATTTTCTGTGTATTTTTATAAATTTCTAGAGAAACGTTTTTCGCTTCTATAAGACCAGTATTTTTTACCTCCAAATTAAAATTCAAGTATGGGCCTTTTTTATAAGCAGAAAAATTGTTAAAAAATAATTCTGCTTTTGCTTCTTCTGAATAAATTTCCCTCAATTTATTGACAATTTCTTCATTTAATCTTTGATTACAATCTAGATAAGGGTAAAGAATAAAATCTTTTTTTTCAATATGATCAAAACCAAACACGTGTAACAACTCATGAAGTTCTACAACAGGATAATCGCAATTCTTTATATTTTTTTTTGAATATAAGTTTATTTCTCCTTCAAGAATTAAAGGATATGGTGTAAAGTTTAAAAATTTCGTAGGACCCCCTTCACCTAAAATAAAAATCTTTTTATCTTCTTTTTTGACATTTTCTGAACATAAAATTAAAATTTGAGTTGAAATATTATTTAATTCATAGAAAAAAATATTACCAACTTCTTTTTCTAAAATACTAAAAGCTCTAACCATTCTGCTCTTTTTTTCTTCCGAACAAGAGGGATCTATATAATAAGAAATATTATTTGTCGAAAATCTCATTCCAGCAACAAATTGTTTTAAATAACCCTCTGTAATTTTTCCAACTATTTTATTCTCATATGTTGGAATAAAAATTTTTTGTTCGAGAGAAAAATTGTATTCATAAAAATAAAAAATAAAAAAAGTTATGAATAATACTGAAGAGAAAAATATTAAAAATATAGATTTCATATAAAATCTCCTAAACTTTCTTTTTGTTTATATCTTTTATGAACTTCTTCCACTGTTTTTTCATTTACCTTATCATGATGAACAAAACCTCCCCCAAAAGACTTTGGTATATGCATAAGCTCATGAATTAAAACTTTTTCTTTTTCTTCATCTTTTAGTTTATCAAACCTCTCAGAAATAACCTCTATAACATAAAAACCTTTTCTTCCCATAGCTATTTGCATTGCTTTTCCAAGGCCGTGGCATCTAGCAATTGTTCTTCTCGTCGATGAACCGAAACTTCTTAAAAAACCAACATTATTTAAGTCAATATGATTCCAATTCATTTTTCTAACTATTCTATCTGCTATTTCTCTTAAATCATCGGCTTTTTCATATCTCATTATTTATTAAATTAATTTTTAGATTTAAATCTTTTTAATTATTTTTCTTTGAATAGTTATTTTTATATCTTCTGAATAGAATAAAAGCGAGTTTTAAAAATCCTTTTTATTTTTTTTTAATTATGAGAATAATCATCATTGGACCACAAGGTTGTGGAAAAGGAACTCAGGCAAAAATTCTTTCTGAAAAACTAAAAATCCCTCACATTTCTATGGGAGACTTGCTTAGAGGTTTAACGGGCGAATTAAAAGAAAAAGTTGATAAAATAATCAATAAAGGAGAGCTTGTTCCTGCTGAATTGACGATAAAAATCCTTAAAGAAAGAATTTCTAAAGAAGACTGCAAAAAAGGATTTATTTTAGATGGTTTTCCACGGAATTTAGAACAAGTCAAACTTCTTGAAAGTTTAATAAAAATAGACAAAGTTATAGTGATATCAATTCCAGATGAAGAGTCAATAAGAAGAATTTCTGGAAGAAGAGTCTGTCCAAAGTGCAAATTTAATTTTAACATTTACACTGAACCAAAACCAAAAAAAGAAGGACTTTGTGATTTTTGTAATATTTTTTTGGTTCAAAGAGAAGATGATAAAGAAGAATCTGTAAAAAAGCGACTTGAGATTTATCATAAAGAAACAAAATCTGTTTTAGAATTCTACAAAGATAAAGTTTTAAAAATAAACGGAGAAGGAACAATAGAAGAAGTTTCTTTCAAGATATGGAATTTTTTATTTGGTTAAAAAGAAAAATTTAAATATTTTGTTTTATAATAAAAAATATGAGGTGTTCTAATTGCGGAAAAGAGGTTGAAAGAGTTTGTTCTCTTTGTTGGAGATGTAAAGATTGTAAATTAGATTGTAAAGAGCATTTTGTTAGGAGTATCGATGGTGTAATAAAATTAGAAAAAGATAAAAAATAATTATTTAGAAGAAACAATCTCAATTCCATCGCGATGCTTTAGAATATGTTCTTTTCCAACAGCCTGTTTTGTTCTTGCGTCGATAGCTTTAATAAAATTTTTTCCGAGGTCAGTATGAATTTTATAAGCAAAATCCAAAGCAGTTGTGCCTTGAGGAACCAAAAAACAATCTGGTAAAATTCTTCCTTGAGAATCAGCTAGTTTATGCACTCCTGCCGGAAAAACAGCAATATAATTTAGCAAGGAAAAAACAACATAATCTAGGATTTCTTGAACACCTGTTCCTCCATATTTTTCTAAAATATTTTTTCTCATGAACTCAAGAGCTTGTTTTTGCCTTTCATTTAAATTTCCTATAATCTCAAAATTTTTATCTCCAGGTTTATATTTTATGAGACCTGATTTAGCTGCTTGTCTCAAAGAAAGTTCTGCGTCGGCTGAGCAAGGTATTATTATATAATCGGGAAATTCTTTTTTTAATTTTTCAAACCATTCTTCTGCGCTAGGTTTGTCTATTTTGTTTGCTGCTATTAACATTGGTTTTGTCATTATTCTTAACTCATGAGCAAATTCTTTCAATTGCTCAGGGGACCATTTTTCAGGGTTCTCAATATCAAATTTAAGTTTTTTCATCGCTCTTTCTACATGTTCTTCTTTAACGTTAACACCTGAAAATTGCTTTGATACGGCCTTAACAAAATCGCTCTTTTCTGTTTGCACTTTTCTCGCAAAAACATTCCACGCCTTGCTAAGGATACTAAAAAACCATAAATCAAGCTCTTTTTCAAGCATTCTAACATCTTTTATTGGGTTTCCTTGTCCTTCTCTTCCTTCGTCGTCTGTTGTTCCAGAAACATCAACTATTTGAATTAAAGCATCTGCCTGCGATAAATCATTTAAAAATTGATTTCCAAGGCCTTTTCCTTCAGAAGCTCCTTCAATTAAACCTGCTACATCCATCAGCTCGACAGGCAAAAAACGAGTTTCTCCGTCGCAACTTCCTGTTCGTGGTGTGCATTTAACTCCTAATTCTTTACAAATGCATTTTACTCTTACATAGGCAATTCCGTTGTTTGGTTTTATCGTCGCAAAAGGATATGGGGCAATCAAAACATCCATGAGCGTAGCTGCCTTGAAAAAAGTTGATTTCCCGCAAGAAGGTTTTCCTATAATTCCTATTAACATATCCTTCTAAAAAAAGTTTAATTTATAAGTATTTGTACAAAAAGTTTTTAAAAAATTAAAAAAATTAATTAAGTTTAAAAAACCCTCTAGCTTTAATTTAGAAAAGAGCCCGTAGCTTAGCCCGGTAGAGCACCGCTCTTATAAGAAACCTTTCATTGAAAGGGAATCTCTTAGGTTTCTAAGAGAGGCGGGGGTCCCAGGTTCAAATCCTGGCGGGCTCATTGTATAAAAATGGAAAGAAATCTTGCCTTAAAAATTAGCAATATGTTGCTTTTCAAAATAATGTTATTTACTTTTATAACAAATTGAATTTTGTTTATTTTACCAGTTAGTTCAGAGAAAAGATAACTACTCTTTTATGATTAGATTTTTTAGTCTTCTTAGCAGGGTTCTTCTTAATAATAGACTCTTTTAAAAATAAAAACCATTTTATTCTACAGCCATAAAATTGATAAAAAAATATCAATTAATACCTCTTTGGCAATTTTTTTAGATTAAAAAAATAACTATTTTTTACATACAGCTAGAGCAAAATTTCCACCATCAGAAACAAAAAGATCTACATCATCAAAATAAGTATTTAGAATTTCTCTTAATTTTTGTTCTGTATATTTATATGAAACAGCAACAATAATACAATCTCCTTTTGAGAATCTTATTTTATCTATCTGATAATCATTTTTAAATTCAAATATCATTTCAACTCTATCTTGTTTAAACCTTGCAAAATATCCCAAATCATCTTTTTTTATTCCTAAAATTTCCAAAGTTTTTACAAGAAGATTTTGAATAGGTTTACTGTTTGTATAATATTCTACCATCTTTTTATGAATTGGATGAGACAACTTATTTCCTATTAATAAAAGATCGTTATCCTTCATACCTCTTCTTAACTCATGTAAGAGCTCATGTACATCTGAATTTTCTAAATTGCCCCCAAGAAGAAGTAAGACGTTTATGTTGAAATCTTTATTTCTTACAAATTTTTCAATTTTTATTAAATCTAAAAAATCTATAAGATTTTTTTCTGTTAGGAGTATTTTAACGCCTTTTATTTTCGAAACATTTTTATAAGCTTGTTTAAGCATGTATTTGTTTATATCTATTGGAAAATATCTTATTTCAGTTATTTCTTTTATAGAAGATATTAAAAAACCAGCTTTTTTTCCATCGCCACAACCCAAATCAAGAAGATTTATTTTTTTGTTTTTTAAAATTGAAAAAATTTCTTTTGAATATTTTTTTAATAATTTTTTTTCTTCTTCATAAAACATCTTTTGTTTTTCGTCTATTTTTTCTAATTTCAAAAAAAATTTTACTTGATTTTCAGTTAAATACCATAATTTAGAATCAGATATGTTCCAATACTTTTTTCCCTTTTCTATGGAATAACCTCTTTTGATTAATTCTTTTATTATTACTTCTCTTGCCTTTTCTAATTTAGAGTACATTATAATAATTATAATACTTGCCTTTTAAGTCTTTCTTTTAATTTTATATTTAAACAAAAAGTTTAAAAGTTTAAATAAATCGAATATTTTGGCTCCCATAGTCTAGAGGCCAAGGACACAGCCCTTTCACGGCTGTAACCCGGGTTCGAATCCCGGTGGGAGCGTCTAAAAACAGAAATATTTAAATAATAAAAAAACAAAAATTCCTTATGGAAAAAAAAGATGCTGATAAAAGAGAAAAAAATTTTATTAAGAAACCTTTTTCTATCGGTTTTGTTTTTTCTATAATTTTCACACTATTTTTTTTTATAACTTTTATTTTATCCATTTTTAATCTTTTTCCTGTATTAGGATCTACTCTTCTTATTCTGAATCTTTTCTTTTATATTATTATTTGTGCATCTTTTTTTTATTTGGGAAAAAAACATAATTCTAACTTAATAACGAAAACTATAATTGTTTTTGTCATTTTTTTTATAATTGGTTTTTTTATTTTGGTTGGGATTTTTTTCAATACTTTTTCTAATTTAAAATCAAATGAAGAAATTGTTAATATAACTAAATCTTTAAAAGAAAAAGGAAACAGTTTAAGTGATGAAGACCTTCTTAAAATATCAAATTATTTTAAATCATTCTTTTTGTTTAGCATTATTTTTTATTTTATATATGCTATTCTTCAGACAATTATATCAGTAGGTATTTTTAAAATAAAAGATTCAAATTATTCTAAACCCTTTGCTATTTTTAATATAATAATTTCTTGGCTACCTTTAACTATTATAGGTATATACTTATTATTCCCTTTATATGTAGTTTTATTAATCTTCCAAATCCTTCTTTTTTATGAGCAAGGAAAAAAATTTCAGGAGTTTTAATTGATGGAAAAAATTGATTTTTCTGTTTGGGAAAAAATAAATCTTGTTGTAGCAGAAATTGAAAATGTTGAAGACATAAGTGGAAGTGATAAATTATACAAATTAAATTTGGATGTTGGAAAATATGGTAAGAGAACTATTTGTGCAGGAGTAAAGAAGAATTATAAAAAAGAAGAATTAATAGGCAAAAAAATAGTTTTATTTGAAAATTTAGCCCCGAAAAAACTAAAAAGTATAGAAAGTCAGGGAATGTTATTAGCTGCAACTAATGATGATCATACTAAAGTTATGATATTATTCGTTGATAAAGAAATAAGTAATGGATGGAAAATAAATTAATGAAATTAACCTTAGTCAGACACGCTGAATCAGAAGCAAACAGTCTTGGAATAACATAAGGACAAAAAATCGATACATCTCTTTCAAAAAAAGGCAGAAAGCAGGCAAAACTTTTAGCAAAAAGATTAAAGGACGAAAAAATTTATGTTATTTATTCTTCTGATTTAAAAAGAGCGAAGGAAACTGCCAAAGAAATTAACAATTTTCACAAACTCAAAATAATTTACAATAAAAGATTGAGAGAGAAAAACCAAGAAGATGGGGGACGTGGATGTTTTTATTAAAAGAATTCTTTCTTTTTTTGATGAAATAAAAGAGATTGATAAGAACATTTTAATTGTTGCTTATGGCGGAGTAAATTTAAGTTTGTTGGCTATCTCAACAGGAAGCAGGAAAAAGGGGGCAAAATTAATCCAAAAGTTTAATAAGCAAGATAACACTTGCGTTAATGTTATAGAAAAAATAAATGGCAAATTCAAGATTAAAAAAATAACTGCACGAGGCATTTGAAAGAATGAAACTCACTGAAAACTTAGCTAAAAAATTAGCACAAAAATATCTGTTTAATGAAAAAACAAAAGATGGAAAATTCTTATTTTTGCATACAGAAAGATTTGTTTTTTGTGTCAAGCTTTTGGCTAAAAAGTTTAAAATAGATGAAAAAAAGCTCGTTGTTGCCGCATGGACTCATGATATCGGCTATTTTTTAGGGGCAGAAAAACACGCGGAAAAATCGCTTCAGCTCTTAGAAAAAGAGAATGTTCAAATAGAAGAAGAAATAAAAGATGCGATTTTAAATCACGGATCGAGTGCTAGCCCTAAAACAATTTACGGCAAAATAATGCAAATAGCAGACAAAATAAGCATAATTGATAGAGATGTTTTAAAACTTCTTTTCAAGCAAGAAAAAATCTCCGAAGAAGACATAAATTTTTTTGAAATGGTTTTTCCAAGTTGTTTGGAGATGTTAAAGAAATTAAAGATATTTTTTAGAAAATAAATCTTTTTAAAAGAATTTTTTATTTTAAATAAATGGATAAAATAAAAGTTGGTGTCTTGGGAGCAACAGGAGCAGTGGGGCAGAATTATTTATTACTTTGAGAGAACCATCCTTGGTTTGAAGTAAGTTATGTTGCTGCATCTCCTAAAAGTGCTGGAAAAACATATGGTGAAACTGTTATGGCAAAATGGTTTATGGATAAAGGAATCCCAAAAAATATAGAAGGTTTGGTTGTTGGGGATGCCACAAGACCAGAAGAAGCCATGGGGAAGTGTGACATTCTTTTTTCTTCTTATGAAGGAAATAAAGATGAAATAAAAGCAGCCGAGATGACTTATGCAAAATTAGGTTTTCCAGTTATTTCCAATAATTCTGCTCATCGATGGACGGATGATGTTCCAATGATCATACCTGAAATTAATTATAACCATGCAAGATTGATAGATGTTCAAAAAAAAACAGAAATTTTAGCAAAGGTTTTGTTGTTACAAAACCAAATTGTTCTATTCAAAGTTATATGGCTCCTCTTGAAGCTTTACGAAGAGAAGGGTATAAAATAAACAAAGTTGTTGTGACGACATTACAAGTATTTTCAGGAGCGGGCTATCCAGGTGTTGCTTCTTTAGATATTCTTGATAATATAATCCCATATATTAACGGGGAAGAAGAAAAAACAGAACAAGAACCTTTGAAAATTTTT
>JAWALV010000027.1:0-7226 GCA_038886595.1 Candidatus Pacearchaeota archaeon
AGATTAAACATATATCTTTCTATTTTGAAAGGTGTTTTTATAACATCATAAAGAAAAAACAATAAAACAAAAAAGAAGAAAAATTCATATTTAAATTCTTTAAAATTCTTTTTTTTGTATATTTCTATACAAAAGTATAAAAGGCCTAAAAATAAAAAAAACGTATAAAAGTTTGAAACCTTAAATAATGAAAAAAAATCAAATTGCTGAAATAATTCTCTTCTGTTATAAACATTAAGGTAATAAGAATCTAAAATACTTGTAAACCAATTACCATAATTTAAGTAATTAAAAAGAAGCCAAGGAAAAACAACAATAAAGAAAGAAAAAATATTTTTTAAAATTTTTTTAATACTCTTTAAGAAAAAAAGAAGAGGAATAAAGAGCATAAAATTGTATCTTGTTAAAAAAGAAAGTGCTAAAAAATGACCACTCATTTTTTTAGATAAAAAAGCTAATAAAAAAAGAATAAAAAAAGACAAAGATAAAAGTTCTGTTCCTTCTATAAGAGAATAAACTATTGTAAAAGGAGTAAGCATTAATAAATAAAACAAAAACCGAACTTCTTCTTTTGTAATCTTTTGCTTTTTAAAATATTTTTCAAACAAAAAATCACTAAGTAAAATACTACTAAATAAAAAAAGAGAAGATACGAAAATTATATATAAAAAATTTCCAATTTCTCCAAAAAACCAAAAAATGCCTAAGAGGAAAGGAGCTAAAGGAGCGCGATAAACTTCAAAATATTCTCCGTTATGAAAAAAATACTTTCCATTTGATACATAAACTGAAAAGTCCCATCCCCTCTGCCAATAATTTTGCCAACAGAAAAAAAAAGTGACAATAAAGAAACAGACAAAAAGAAGTTTGTTGTTTTTTATAAAATCTCCAATTTCTTTTAGTCCTTTACTTTCCATTTTATTAAACTCCAAACAGCTTTTATTCCATCAATAAATTTTATTTTTTTACCTTCTTTTTTTGTTCTCGGTTTATAAGAAATTGGAATTTCTTTTATTTTAATTTTTTTCTTCAATATTTTTGAGGTTATTTCAGGTTCTATTTCAAAACCATCTGAAACTAAGTTTAATTCTTTTAAAACTTCTTTTCTAAAAGATTTATAACATGTTTCCATATCAGTTATTTTTTGTCCATATAAGACAGAGGTTGAAAAAGAAAGAAAAATATTTGCTAAATAATTTGCAAAATTCCCTTTTTCGTTTTTCTTTAGAAATCTTGAACCATAAACAACTTTTTCTTTTTTTAATTCTTTAATAAGTTTTGGTATTTCTTTTGGATTATACTCTAAGTCAGCATCTTGAAAAACTATAAACTCTCCTGTTGCTTCAGCTATTCCTTTTCTTAAAGCATAACCTTTTCCTTGATTATTTCTGTAAGAAATCAATTTTATTTTTTTTCTTAATAATTTCAATTCCTTAAAAGTGTTATCTTTACTTCCATCGTTTACAACTATTATTTCTTTGTTTAACTTTAATTTAAGGACTTTTTCTAAAACAATCTTTATTGTTTTTTCTTCATTATAAACAGGAATTATTATTGAAACCTTTTTCATTTTGTTATAAGCCAAATTCCAAAGATTATTGCTAAAACCCCAAATATTTTATAAAAATTCAAGCTTTCCTTAAAAAATACAAAAGAAAGGATAGTTACAAAAATATAACTTGTAGCTATTATTGGATAAAGTATTGAAAGCTCTCCAAATTTTAAGGAATAAATAAAAAGCAAAGCAGAAGTTCCATAAAAAAATATACCTAAAATTAAGTGCAGATTTAAAAATAATCCTTCAAAAGTTAAAGAGAAATTTTTAGAGGCTATTTTGAAGAATATCTGTCCAAATGAACTAAGAATAGCACAAAGAAGAACTAACAAATAAACAAAATATTTTTCCATATTAAATTTCTAAATAATCTTTCAATTCATTTATATTTTTAGGAGAGAAAGGTTTTTTTCCTTCAATCAAGACTGAAGGAGTATAAGTTACTTCAAATTTTCTCATTAAAGCTTTTATCACTTCTAAATCTAAATCTCCGTCTAAAGAATAAACCTGAATATTTTCTTTACCTCTAACAACAGAAGAAATTAATTCTCCCATAACTACAGATTCTCTAAGTTTTTCTTTGCTATTATTATAAAAGAAAAAAAGAATTGTTTTGTTAAGACCGCATTCTCTTATTTGTTTTTTATTTATTAAATAATGCTGCATTTGAGCAAGCGTATAAATTTTCTTTTGTGTTAAAACTCTCCAATCATCTTTACCTAGAGCATTTTCTAAATCTCCAATCTTTTTTACATGAAAATAAAAAGCTTTATTGAATTCTTCTGAGAATTCATTTGAGCATATATCTTCTCCCGTAATTTCATTTAAAAAACCAATTTCAAATATTTTGTTTGCATTATCAACACTTTCTCTTATTAATTGGTTATTTCTATAAGAGTTTATTTGAAAGAATATAATAAAAATTAAAATAAAAAGCAAAGTTCCAATAATAAGTGCAGAAATATAAACAAAAGGTTCCTGAAATTTTCTCTTTTTCATGTTTATTGTTTGTTTTTTTTATTTAAAAGATTAACCCCAAGAATGCTTTTTAGAGAAAATCGCATTAAGAATTGAAATTATCCACCAGATCGCATAATTTATTGAAAAATACACTACAAACAAAGTTAATCCAAAATAAAGATTTTCTATTTTTCCAATTTTCCTTCTGGAATAAAATGCATAAAAAAACGTAATCATTATAAAAAAAATAAAAAACAAAAATATTGGTTTGTTAAATAGACTGAAAAAATTATTTTCAATTGCTTTAAAAAAGAGGTCTTTATCAAATAAAAAACTTCCTCTTTCTATTATATTAAAATTAAAAGATTTTAAGATTAAATACTCTTTGTAACTAGATTGAATTAACTTAAAAATAAAATAAAAAAATAAGGCAATAGAAAAAAACACTGATAACCACAATAAAGGAAGCATAGTTATTCCAAGATCACCATATTTCTTGTTCATAAGTTTTCTATAGTTCCAACAATTTTTTATTAAACCTATATACCATCTTTTTCTTTGTTTCGTCAATTCTCTAAAATTTTTTGGTCCAACAGTGTAAACTTTTGCTTGTTGAGCATTTGCAATTTTATAACCGAGTGATTGAATTCTTAATGCCATCTCTAAATCTTCCGTTATGTTTTCTTCTTCTATTCCAACAAACCCCCCATATTTTTCAAAAAAAATTTTTCTGTAAGCAGAAAAAGCACCAGGGGTGACATAGATGGAGTTTAAAGAATGATAAACTTTTCTGAAATAAATTCCCAATAAATATTCTCCTTGCTGTAATTTTTGCCATATTGTTTTTGGTTTATATAAAATTATAGAAGGAGTGACACACATAATTTCTTTATCCTTAAAATATTTTATCATTTCTTTAGCGGCGTTTTTGTCTGCGAAAGTGTCAGCATCCATTGTAATAATAAAGTCGCCTTTTGCTAAAGAAATTCCAAAATTCAATGCTTTTGCTTTTCCTTCATTCTTTTTAGTGAAAACTCTTAAGTATTTGCTTTTTATTGATTTTGCTATTTTATATGTATTGTCTTTGCTGCCGTCGTCAATAACTATAACTTCAAATCTATTTTTGGGATAATATAGGTTTAGTGCATTTTTGATTGTTTTTTCTATTGTTTCTTCTTCGTTGTAGGCAGGAATTATTATTGAAAGAGATGGAAGTTCATTTTCATTAAATAAAGTTTCTTTTCTTTTAATATTCTTTATATAAACTAAAGTATAAAAAGAGAAAGCAACTAAAGCGATATAAATTGAAGTATAAATCAAAATTTCTCCTATCATCTTACTCCTTTTTTTCTATGTTAAAGTATTCATAGAAATTTTCAGTTAGACATAGTTCATAGGTGTGGCCTAATTTTTTTGCATTCACTAAACCCATCTCTAAAAATTTTTTTATATGATCATAAGCTTTGTTTCCTCGAATTCTTATAACTACTGATTGTTTTATAGGTTGTTTATGTGCAATAACTGCTAAAGTTTCTTGTTCTGCCTTAGTAAATTCCGATTTTCCGCTTGCTAATCTTTGTACAATATAATGATATTTTTCATTAACATCCATTTTCCAATATTCATTTCTTTTTGTTATAATAATTGCGCCGCTAGAATATTTTTTTTCGAGTTTATAGAGAATTTCTCTTAACATTATTGGATTTACATCGGTCAATGTAACTAACTCATTTATGCTTAAAAAACGCCCTGCAATAAATAAAGCAGCTTCAACTTTTTCCTCAAGTTCTTTTTCTTTAATATCGAGAATTTCATCTACTTCCTCAAGTGCTTTCTTTTCTGGAATAATTCTTTCTTGTTCTTTAACTATCTGTTCCTCTTTTTGTTCTTCCATAAATTTTTAATGATAAAAGGATTTAAAAGAGTTCTTATAGTTAATGTTAAAAAGCTGTTTTATCTATGAAAAATATGGATAAAGAGGTTATAAAGGCATATGCTCTGAAAAATGCTATTGAGCATTATGGAAAAGCCAATAAAAATGCAGTACTAAATTCTTTGTTTGTCGAAGGACTTAAGAAAGAAAACATAAAAGATATTTTGCCCCTAATTGATGAAGTTGTTAAAGAGGTTAATTCTAAAAAAATTGAAGAGCAAAAAAAAGAATTTGGGCTTTATGAAGGAAGAATAAGAAAAAGAAAAACTCGTGGCGAAGACGAGCTCCCAGAATTACCAAAGGCTATTGAAGGCAATGTTGTTATGAGATTAGCCCCTTTTCCTTCTGGACCTTTGCATATAGGGAACACTAGAGCTTTAATTTTAAACTATGAGTATGTAAAAAAATATAAGGGAAAATTCTTTCTTTTTTTTGATGACACTATAGGTAGTGAAGAAAAGCAGATAGAACCTCAAGCATATAAACTTATAGAGGAGGGAATAAATTGGTTAGGGATAAAACCTGATAAAGTTTTTTATAAATCAGACAGAACAAAAAAATATTATGAATATGCTGAAGAATTAATCAAAAAAGGCCATATGTATGTTTGCGATTGCGAGCAAGAAGAGTTTCAAAGATTAAAAGAAAAAGGAATAGATTGTCCTTGCAGAGTTTTACCACCTGAAAAGAACTTGGAGAGATGGAAAAAAATGTTTTCTAAAGAATCTAAAGAAGGTGATTTTGTAGTTCGCTTAAAAACTTCTATGCAAGACCCTGATCCTGCTTTTAGAGATAGAGTTATGTTCAAGATTTCAACAAGGCCTCATCCAAGAACAAAAAACAAATATAAAGTTTATCCTTCGATGGAGTTTTCTTGGGCTATAGACGATAAATACATCGGAACTACACATGTTTTAAGAGGAATAGAACATCAAATTTCTACAAAAGTTCAAGATTATATAAGGTCTATATTTAAATGGGAAAATCCTATTAGTTTGTATTTAGGCTTGTTTCAAATAGAAGGGATAAAAATAAGTAAAAGTAAAGGTGCAAAAGAAGTTAAAACTGGTGCTTACATAGGTTGGAATGATCCTCGTTTATGGAGTTTGCAAAGTTTAAGAGATAGAGGAATTCAACCTGAAGCAATAAGAAAGTTTATTTTAATGCAAGGAATTAATCAATCAAATTCTACAATACCTGTAGAAGTTCTTTACTCAATAAATAGAAAAATTTTAGAGAATGTTGAAAGATTCTTTATTTTAAAAAATCCTGTGAGAATAAAGATTCACGGAAGCCCTTTATTAAAAAAGGAATTAATTGTTAAAAAAGATGGTTCAAAAAAAAGAATGTATTATATAAATCAGGAATTTCTTATAGAAAAAGAAGATTATAAAAAAATTTCCGATGGTGGTATTTATCGTTTAGTCGGTCTTTTCAATTTTAAATGTTCTTGGCCTAATGTAATCAAAGACAAATACTTATTTTTTTTAAATGAGGTAGAAGAAGAAATTAGAACTATCGCTATTCCTTGGCTAAATGCTTCTGAAGAAAATGTAAATTTAAGAATTTTAATGCCTGATGGCAATTATACAAAATGTTTAGGAGAAGGTTCTCTAAAAAATCTTAAAGAAAAAGAGACTGTTTATTTCGAAAAGTTTGGTTTTTGTAAACTGCATAAAAAAGAGAGAGATTTTTTTGAATTTTGGTTTACACATAACTAATTTTATAATCCAAGTCTTTCTAAAATATTTCTTTTGTTAAATTCTTCTAAGTCTTCGTATTTTTGACCGACACCTAAGAATAAAATAGGTTTTTTAGTTATATACCCTATAGAAAGAATTGTTCCTCCTTTTTCATCCACATCTGCTTTTGAGAGAATTGAACCTGTGATATTTATTTTTTCATCAAACGCTTTTGCTTGTTCTATTGAATCGTTGCCTGTAATTGATTCTCCAACAAAAATTTTCATATCGGGATTATTAACTCTTGATATTTTTTCAAGCTCTTTCATTAAGCTTTCTTTATTATTTAAACGACCAGCACTATCTATTAAGACCACATCGATATTATTTTTTTTGGCATATTGTATTGCTTCGAAACCTACAGAAGCAGCATCTGTTCCATAATCTTTTTTAATTATAGGAACATTTAAATTTTTTGCATGTTCTTCTAATTGTTCTATACTTGCTGCTCTGTAAGTGTCTGCAGCAGCTATGCAAACAGATAATTTATTCTTCAAAAGTAAATAAGCTATTTTAGCAAGAGTTGTTGTTTTTCCTGTTCCATTTATTCCAACAAAAAGAATAACGTAAGGTTTTTTTTCTTTTAAAGAATTTTTTATTTTTTCAATAAAATTATCTGGTTCAATCAATACAGATTCTATTGTTTTTTTAATCTCTTCTTCTAAATTATAATCTTTTTTTCCAATAACTTTTAATTTAAGCTCTTCTTTTATTTTTTCTACAATTTCGAAAGCAACATTATTTTCTAGGAGAGTTATTTCCAATTCTTTAAAAATCTCTTCAAACTTTTCTTCTGTTAATTCTTTTTTAAAAATTTTTGAGAGAAGACTTTCTTTTGTTTCTTTTGCTTTAATATCTTTTTCATCAATTTTCCTTAATTGTTCTTCAGCTTTTTCTTCTTTTAATTTAAAAAATCTTGAAAGAAAACTTTTCTTCTCTTCTTTTTTAATCTCTTTCTCATCTAATTTTTTTATTTCTTCTTCGGTTGGAACTTTTTTTTCCTCTTCTTTTTTAGAACTTTTTTTTATTTTTGTTT
>JAWALV010000028.1:0-7174 GCA_038886595.1 Candidatus Pacearchaeota archaeon
TCCACCACCATTACACGTCGGATCAATATATATGACATCAATTTTCCCTTTATGAGTGTAATTCAGAACAGATAAAGCGTGATAGTTATCTCCTTCAATTAAAAGTTGGTTGGCTTGTTTTTGTCTGTAATTATCTCTTCGTCTTTAACTTCTGTGAGAATAGGCAATTTTTCCTTACACATTAAAGCAACTTGTTCTGGCTTGTCTTCCCAAACTAGCCCATATCTCTTAAATTTTTTAGCTTCTTTATCCCTTTTTTCTAATTCTCTAATTAGCTCCTATTTTGTCCAATCAGAATAATCTTTTTTATTCATATTAATTATTCATAATTCATCTTTTTAATGCTTTCCTTTACAACATTAATCTGTTTTTGATTTAAAAAAGAAGAATAAAAAAATAATTTGTATTTATCATTCATTAGATTAGATTGATACTGATTTCTTTTGTCTTCAAGTCCAAAAACATGACCAAATTCATGAGCAAGATTCCAGCCAGTTAAATCTCTCGATAAAATTTTTTCTTTATTAAAAATGGCAAAATTATGTCCGCAAAGACTTCCCCTGCCACCGCTTTTTTTACTCTTTACATAAATAATGCTTTTATTCGGAGAATTGTTTGTTATTTTGTTTATCAATGGCATGTAGAATTCTTTGCAAATTCTATCCTTTTCTTCTTCAGAATCCTTATAACCTATTTTCGTATAAAGCCAAAATCTTTCATCTTCTGTAAGATTAATTTCAACATTTTGAATAGAATTAATTTTTAAGGAAATATTATATTTTTTCCAGATATCCTTTACTTCTTCAAAATAATTTAAAATTTCTTCTTCGCTGATTTCTTTATTAACAACATAAACATCAAAAGAAAAGTTTAATTCTTCAGAATTTTTTCCTTGTTTTTCTTTAGGAATGGCAAAACCAATATTTAAAACTAAAGTAATAATGAAAACAACAAGAACAAATTTAATAAATTTCTTTAGGTTATTTTTAGTAAAATAATTTTTCATTAATATTCAAGACAAATCTATATTTTAAAACTATCTACAAAAAGTTTATCAATAAGGTTTACATTACTACAAAACTCATCTTCTAAACCTTCTTCCAAAACTTCTCAACCTATCGCCGAATCCTCTGAAAAATCCTCGCTTTCTAAAACCAGTACGCGCCCTGTAAAAACCTTTTCTTCGCACACTTCTAAAATTTCTTCTAAAAAGTCTTCTTCTTGTTTTTCTTAATTTTCTTCTTTTTTCTTTTATGTATGCGACGCCTTCAACTCTTGCTTGGGCAGCAGCCAAAATTGCTATCGGTACTCTATAAGGAGAACAAGAAACATTGCTTAAACCAATTCTATGGCAGAATTTTACAGAAGAAGGATCTCCGCCATGTTCGCCGCAAATTCCAATATCGATATTTCTTCTGACTTTTCTTGCTTTTTTTACAGCAGTTATCATTAATTTACCGACACCTTCAATGTCAAGTGTTTGGAAAGGATCTTTTTCAAAAACATTTTTTTCCAAGTAATTTTTAATAAACCTTCCAGCATCATCTCTTGAAAAGCCCAATGTTGTTTGTGTTAAATCATTTGTACCAAAAGACATAAATTCAGCTTCTTTTGCCAATTTGTCAGCATTCAAGGCAGCCCTTGGAAATTCTATCATTGTTCCAATTTTATAAGAAATTCCCTTTTCTTTCACTTTCAATTCTTCAGCAACCTTTTCAATAATATCTTTAATCAACTTAAATTCTTTGTCTGAAATTACATTTGGAACTTCAATTTCAGGAATTGCCTTTATTCCTTTGCTAGCACAATTAATAGCTGCTTCAAAAATAGCTCGCGCCTGCATTTCAGAAATTTCAGGATAAACAACTCCTAGACGGCAACCTCTAAATCCAAGCATGGGATTAAATTCGTGCAATTCCTTTATTCTGTTTTTTATTTTTTCAACAGGAACATTAATTTTTTTAGATAATTCCTTTATTTCATTTTCTTCTTTTGGCAAAAACTCATGCAAAGGCGGATCAAGCAATCTTATTATGACAGGCAAGCCATTCATAACCTCAAAAATACCTTCAAAATCACTTCTTTGATAAGGTAATAATTCATTTAAGGCAGATTTTCTTTCCTTTTCGCTGTCAGCCAAGATCATTTTCCTCATTGAAACAATTCTCTCTCCTTCAAAAAACATGTGCTCTGTTCTGCATAAGCCAATTCCTTGCGCCCCGAAATCTCTCGCAACTTTCGCATCTTTTGGATTGTCCGCATTTGCTCTAACTTCTAACTTCTTAATTTCTTTAGCCCAGTTCATCAATTCTCCAAAATCTCCACTTATTTCAGGAGAAACTAATGCCAATTGTCCGACAAAAATTTCTCCAGTGCTTCCATCAAGAGTTAAATAATCACCTTCTTTAAGTTCAATGTCTTTTATTTTTAGTTTTTTGTTTTTCTCGTCAATAATTAAGTCAGAGCAGCCAGCAACACAAGGTTTTCCCATTCCACGAGCTACAACAGCAGCATGCGATGTCATTCCACCGCGGGCAGTTAAAATTCCTTTTGCAGCATGCATTCCTTCAATATCTTCAGGTGATGTCTCTAATCTTACTAAGATAACTTTTTCACCCTCTTCTGTTTTTTTCTTTGCATCTTCTGCGTCGAAAACAATTTTTCCAACGGCAGCGCCAGGAGAAGCAGGCAAACCTCTCGCAACAGATTTGTTTTTTTGTTTAGCAAGAGGATCTATTGTCTCATGTAATAATTGGTCAATTGAGGCAGGATCAACTTTCATTATTGCTTCATGTTTTTTCAATAAACCTTCCTTAACTAAATCAACAGCAATTTTCACAGCAGCAAAAGCGGTTCTTTTTCCATTTCTCGTCTGTAAAACATAAAGCTCTCCTTTTTCAATTGTGAATTCAATATCTTGCATATCACGATAGTGTTTTTCTAATTTTTCTCTAACTTCAAGAAGTTGTTTGTAAATTTCAGGCATTTCTTTTTCAAGTTCGCTTATTGGTTTTGGAGTTCTTATTCCTGCAACAACATCTTCTCCTTGAGCATTAATTAAATATTCTCCATAGAATTTGTTTTCTCCTGTTGAAGGATTTCTTGTAAAGCAAACACCAGTAGCACAATCATCTCCCATGTTACCAAAAACCATAGCTTGCACATTAACAGCAGTTCCTAGAAGACCTTTAATGTCATTAAGTTTTCTATAAGCAATTGCTCTCGGATTATTCCAACTTAAAAAAACAGCATTTATTGCTAAATTCAATTGCTCTCTTACATCTTGAGGAAATTCTTTCCCTGTTTCTTTTTTAACTATATCTTTGTATTTTTGTACAACTTCTTTTAAGTCCTTAGCATCTAATTCTGTGTCTAAAGATACTCCTTTTGTTTTCTTTTTTTCTTCTAAAATCTCCTCGAATTTTCTGTGTTCTATTCCTAAAACAACATCTCCAAACATTTGTATAAATCTTCTGTAAGAATCATAAGCAAATCTCTCATTTTTTGTAGATTCAATCAAACCTTTTATTGTTGTGTCGTTTAAACCTAAGTTTAAAATAGTGTCCATCATTCCAGGCATAGAACTTGCTGCCCCACTTCTAACAGAAACAAGCAAAGGATCTTTTTCATCTCCGAACTTTTTTTTCATTTTGTTTTCAAGCCAAGAAAGGGCTTTTTCTATTTGTTCGTTCAATTCTCTTGGATAGCTTTTGTTATTTTTATAAAAATAGTCGCAAACCTCGGTTGTTATTGTAAAACCTTGAGGAACAGGCAAGCCGATTTTAGTCATTTCAGCTAGATTTGCTCCTTTTCCACCAAGAAGCCATTTCATATCAGCTTTTCCTTCTTCAAAATTATACACCCATTTATTTCTCATGTTTTTTCTTTTAAAAATTTTGTTTTTAAATTTTTTTATAAAAAAATATAACTTTTTTAATACTTTTTAAATTTGTTAACAAGATCTATATGGTCTTCGTGACCCAATAACATCGCTCTACAGCAATATCTTTCTAGTCCTAACTCGTCTAAAACTTTTTTTGCATTTTCTCCTTTCGAAGTTCTTTCTTTAAAAAGCTTCCATAAATGACCGATAGGTTTTCCGCAACTAAAACATCTTACAGGAATTATCATAAAAAATTGACAAAAAGAAGATTTTTAAATGTTTTGTTGTTAATAATTCTATGAAAGAAATTATTAGGCTAGTTGACGTTTATAAGATTTACGAAATGGGCGAAAATAAAGTTTATGCACTTTCTGGTGTTAATCTTTCTGTTCAAAAATCAGAGTTTTTAGTTATTCTTGGTCCTTCCGGCAGTGGAAAATCCACTATGATGAATTTAGTTGGTTGTTTAGATACTCCTACTAAAGGAAAGATATACTTAGAGGAACATGATATTTCCTACTTACACGAATCAGACTTGGCACAAATTCGTGGTAGAAAAATTGGTTTTATTTTTCAACAATTTAATCTAATCTCAACTCTCACAGCAAAAGAAAATATTATTCTTCCAATGAGTTTTCAAGGATTTTCTAAAAATGAACAAGAAAAAAAAGCTAACGAATTATTAAGATTAGTTCAATTAGAAGAAAGATCAAATCATTATCCAAAACAACTCTCAGGGGGTCAACAACAAAGAGTAGCCATAGCAAGAGCATTAGTTAATGACCCAGAAGTTATTCTGGCAGACGAACCTACTGGAAATTTAGATTCAAAAACTGGCCAAATAGTTTTAGACTTCCTTGAAAAACTTCATAAACAAGGTAAAACAATTATAGTTGTGACTCACGACGTCAATGTCGCTTTCAAATATGCAGAAAGAATTTGTTATTTAAAAGATGGAAAAATAGAAAAAATAGAGAAAAGAAAAAAGTAAAATGCCGAAAAATAAATCAAAGGGAAGCAAGGCAGAAAGAGAACTTTTAAAGATGTTTTTAGATGAGAATTTTAGAGCTGTTCGTGTAGCTGGTAGCGGAGTAATGGAAAAGGCCGATTGTGATTTACTTGTTGGAAAGATAGGAAAAAAATATGCAATAGAAGTTAAGTCTTCTAGCTCATCTCTAAAATATATATCAAAAATACAAATAGAAAATTTTTTAATCTTCTCTGAAATATTTGATTTAACTCCTGTAATAGCAATTCGTTTTAATAGAGAAGGGTGGTTTTTTCTTTCCCCAAATGAGCTAAAAATTGCAGGAAAAAATTTTGTTATAGGTTTAGAGGAATTAAAAAAAAATGGAAAAAGGTTCTCACAGTTCTTTAATTAAGTTCTATATAACTAAGATGATTTTATTATTTTTTGTTAGTTCTGTTTATGCAAATTGCACCGAAGGACAAATAGATATTAATACAGCTTCAACAAGCGATTTGCAAAAATTAATAGGAATAGGTCCAACATATGCTCAAAGAATTATTGAGACCAGACCTTTTAACTCTCTAGACGATTTAATAAAAGTTAAAGGAATAGGAAATGTAACTCTTCAAAAAATAAAAAATCAAGGCTTAGCTTGTGTTTCAGTTCAGAATGAGAGTAACGGGCTAATTAGAACAGATAACTCTCAAAGTTTGGAAGAAAGAAACTCGGAAAATTTTCAACAACAAATAACAAATGCCGACAACCAACAAAAAATAACAAATTTACAGCAGAAAATAGATCTTAATTCTGCTCCTGTTTCTTCTTTAATAAAAATAGTAAGTATAGGAGAAAAAACCGCGCAAGAAATTATAAATTCAAGACCTTTTTGTTCTCTCGATGATTTATTAAAAGTAAAAGGAATTGGACAAAAAAATTTACAAAAAATTAAGGAGCAAGGAATTGCTTACGTGGAAGAAAATTTTTGCAAGAACAATAAAGAGGAAGAGAAAAATTCTTTGAATAATCTTCAGAATCAACAAACAGAAAGAGAAAATAAAAAAACGAACAATCCGCAAGAAGATTCAAAAAAAGAAAGTATTATAAACTTAAATTCAAATAAAGAAGAAACTAAAACAAACTTAGCAACGGGAAAAGTTGTCTATGAATCAAAAACAGAAAAAATAAGAAAATATGCTATTTATTTGTTTGCAGCTTTGCTTGTTGTTATAGTAGTTTTGATTTTAAAAGATTAAAATGTCGAATGAAAAAATAAAAGCAACAATTATAGTACAAATAGCTGGAGCCCCCCCACAATATATTTTAGAAGCACTTAAAACACATGTTTCTCGCTTGGATTCTTTTGAAAACGTCGAGCTTATTTCAAAAAAATTCTCAGAACCACAGCCCCTTCCTGACAAAAAAGAGTTTTTTTCCGTTTTTTCTGAGATTGAATTTTATGTTAAAACCTTTTCCGACTTAGTTTTCGTTGTTTCAGAAATGCTTCCTTCTTCTATTGAAATAAGTGAGCCAACAACTATAAAACTAGACTCTTTTGAGGCAAACGATTTTTTAAATAACTTGGCAGGCAAACTTCATTATTATGAAGACATTTTAAGATTAGCACATGCTAGAATAAAACAACTTTCTCCCCAATCTCAAAAAAGTGAAGACAATAAAAACAGCAAAGAAAACGAATCAGCACCTTCAAAAAAACAGGCAGAAAAATCAAAAAGAAAAAAGAAATAGTTTTTTACTATTTATTTCCGAATCTTAAGCCTTCAGGTTTTACTTTTTTATATTTTTTTAAAATTAAATATAATAAAATAACTGCCATGGCTAAAGAAATAGAACCTACAATATAATTTGATATTGGTTTATCTTTTTTTTCCTCAATTTTTACACATTCTCCACCAACACAACAAAAACCAATGCCTAAGAGAGGTATATTATTCCCATTTTTACAACTATATCCAGTCATTATGCATAAAGTTCCATTTATTTCCTCGCAAGAACTAATTTTTTTATTTTCTGAATTTAGGTTTTCTAATATCTCTAAACTTTCAGAAGTGATTACATAGAACTTTAAACTAACATTTAATTCTTCTTTTTCAAAATATATGTTAAGATTTTCTTCAAAATTTCCTGTTATATTAGGCGAATATTTTAAGAAAAAAGGCCTCTCTTCAAAAGGAGATAATGAAATATTCTCACTAAATTCTAGGTTTTTCATCTTTGTTTTAAAAGTTATATTTATTTCTTTTTCTGCAATATTTTTTATTAAAAGAGAAAAGACTTCTGTTTTATTTACTTCAAAATATTTC
>JAWALV010000029.1:0-5882 GCA_038886595.1 Candidatus Pacearchaeota archaeon
AATGAAAAAAGAAATAACAATATTAATTTTTGGATGCTTGGTTCTTTCTCTCAGTTATATATATCCTAATTTAGATAATTTTCTAAATATTTTAAAATATTTTGGAATTTTTTTATTGGTAATTTCTATAAATATTTTAACAAAAAAAATAGTTGCTAAAAATTTAGACATTGACATAGAAACAAAATTATGGGCTGTTTATTATTTTGGTTTTAAAGAAAAAGACCATTTTAAAAAACCCTTACCGATGATATGGCTCCCATTAGTTTTAAGCATATTTTCTAATGGAATCCTACAGTGGTTTCCTATTTTAGAATTTGAAGAAAAAGCAAGAATAGAAAGAATAGCAAGAAGGCATGAATTATACAGGTTCACGTACGTTACAGAGTGGCATAGCGGATTAATTGCTTTTTGGGGTTTTTTATCCAGTATTTTCTTATTTTTCTTAAGCTCACTAATTGGTTTTCAAGAATTAGCTAAGATAAGTCTTTTTTACTCTATATGGTCTCTTATCCCAGTAAGCAGTCTTGATGGTACAAAAATTCTTTTTGGTAGTAGAAAATTATGGATTTTATCTTTTATAATTTCTTTAGTCGCTCTTTTAATTTTTAGCTTCTCTTTCTAAAAAAATGGAAGAAATAAAAATAAAACCAAGAGAATACCAGCAAAAAATATTTGAAACTTGCAAAGAAAATAATTGTCTAGTTATTTTACCGACGGGAACAGGAAAAACCTTAATTGCCTTAATGCTTGGTGTTGAAAGATTTAAAAAATTTCCTACTGAAAAAATTCTTTTTTTAGCTCCTACAAGACCTTTAATAGAGCAACATTTAGAGTATTTTAAAAAAAATCTTCCAGAAAATTTCGCAAATATACAACTATTCACCGGAAAAACTCCTTCCAACAAAAGAAAAGATATATGGCAAACAGCAGAGTTTATTTTTTCTACCCCGCAATGCATAGCAAACGATTTAAAAAATAATTTATATTCTCTAGAAGAAGTATGTTTGTTAATTGTTGATGAATGTCATCGCTGTTTAAAGAATTATTCATATACTTTTATAGCAAACAGATATAAAGAACAAGCAAAAAATCAAAGAATTATTGGATTAACTGCTTCGCCTGGCTCAGAAAAACAAAAAATAATTGAAATTTGCAACAACTTGAATATAGAAAAAGTAGAGATAAGAACAAGAGAAAGTTCTGACGTTAAACCATATTTACAAGAATTAACTTTTGAAAAAATAAAGGTTGATTTTCCACCAGAGTATGAAGAAATAAGGCAGCTTTTAAAAGAAATATTTAACGATTGTATAGAAGAATTAAGAAATAGAAAAGTTTTTTATTCTATTCCAACAAAAATTGAACTAATTAAATGCCAACAAAGACTTTTCAACCTACTGAAACAAGAAAAAAAAGGAAACTACTTAATGGCTCTTTCTTGTTGTTCGCAGGCAATAAAAATCCAACATGCCTTAGAATTATTAGAAACACAGACTTTTCTTTCTTTTACAAACTATCTAAAAGAACTAAAAAAGCAATCTGATGAAAAAAAATCTCTTGCTGTAAGAAAGCTAGTTAATGACAAAAGATTCATAAAGGCTTACACTTTAAGTTTTAATATTGATTTTGAACACCCAAAACTAGAAAAACTTATTGAAATAATAAAAAAAACACTTTCTGAGAATCCAAACGCTAAAATAATCATATTCTCACAGTTTCGCGACAGCGTCAAAAAAATTTCAGAAAGCCTAAACAAAATTGAAGGAATAAAAGCAAAAATTTTTGTCGGACAAGCAAAAAAAGGTGAAGGAAAAGAACAAACTGGCCTAAATCAAAAAGAACAAAAAAAGATTATTGAAGAATTCTCACAAGGAGAAATAAATTGCTTGGTTGCTACATCTATAGCTGAAGAGGGCCTAGATATTCCTGAAGTAAACGAAGTAATTTTCTATGAACCTGTTCCCTCAGCAATAAGAAAAATTCAAAGAGCGGGAAGAACTGCTCGTCTAATGAAAGGTTCACTAAAAATTTTAATAACAAACAATACTCGAGATGTTTCTTTTCATTACGCTTCTCGTTCGAGAGAAAAAAAAATGTATCGAATAATAGAAGAACTCAAAGATAACTTCTCTAAAAAAACAGAAGAAGACATGAAATCAAAACAAGAAAGATTATTTAAATAATATATTGTTCATTCAAAAAAACTATCGAAAACACCATGGGGAAGACTTTCTCTAAAGCCTGCAGAACTTATTTCAATAAAATCAACATTTCCTTTAAAATCTTCTATGTTTTTAGCACCTAGATAACTCATACCTGAAGCTAAACCTCCTAAAAATTTTTTTATTATGTTTTCTACAGGACCCTTATAATCAACCAAAGTTTTTTCTCCTTCAATACTTATAATTTCGCTTTCTTTTTTACCTTCCATTTTAAGTTTTTTTAAAGTTGCTTCAAAACTTGCCATTCCTCTATACTCTTTAAATTTTTTTCCTTCATATCCTATTATCCTTCCAGGCGTCTCTAAACAACCAGCAATTATTTTTCCAACCATAACACAATCCGCTCCTGCACCTATAGCTTTAACAACATCCCCGGGATTTTTTATTCCACCATCTGCGCAAATAGGAATTTCTCCTTTTACTTCTTCAAAAACATCCATAATTGCAGTTATCTGAGGAACTCCTGCCCCGGTCATAATTCTAGTAGTGCACATACTTCCAGGACCTATTCCTATTTTCAAAGAATCAACTCCTTTATCTAAAAAAAACTTGGCTGCCTCTCTAGTTGCTATATTACCTACCATTACATCAACTGAAAAATTTTCTTTTAACCATAAAAGACATTCGCCTGCTTTAAATGAATGTGCATGTGCAATGTCTAAAACCAATATATCAACTCCTGCTTCAACTAAAAATTTAGTTCTCTCTTTATAGTCTTTAACCCCTATAGCTGCAGCGCAAATTAAATTCTCCTTCTTTACTTCTCTAACCTGTTTAGCTTGTTCTTCAATAGGCATAAATCTATGAATAACCCCTAACCCTCCTATTTTACCAAGGGCTATAGCCATTTCTTTTTCACAAATTGTATCCATATTTGCTGCTAAAAAAGGGATATTTAAATAAAAATTTTTTGTTACTTTTGTTTTAAAACAAACATCTTTCCTAGAAGAAATAGAACTATATCTAGGATATAAAAGAACATCATCAAAAGAATAACCTTTTTTTATTATTCTTGTCATAAAAAAATAAAAAAACAATAAGTTTAAAAATTTTCTTAGAATAAAAAATATATGGCTGAAGTCATTTATAAAAATAAAAAAATAAAAGTTAAAGACAATTCTTCTATAGAAGAGGCTTGCAAAACACTTGGTGTTCCTTTCTCATGTAGTCAGGGATATTGTGGGATTTGTAAAATAAAAATTTTAGAAGGAAAAGAAAATCTAAACAAAATTACTGAAAATGAAAAAAACTTCTTTGATGAAAAAGAGGATTACAGGCTGGCTTGCCAGTGCGTTATAAAAAAAGGAAGTGTAAAAATAGACTTCTAGAATGAAAGAAAGATTTGATTTTGAAGAAAAAAAACTTCTAGAAAAGATAGAAAAGATTAAACCAAAAAAAGTTTTAATACAAATACCAGAAGGAATAAAAAAAGAATTATTCGAATTAATAAAACCTTTAGAAAAAAGAGGTATTGAAGTTATTATTTCTGGAGAGACTTGCTGGGGTGCTTGTTCGATAGCAGTAAACGAGGCAAAAAATTTAGGGGTTGATCTTCTTATTCATTATGGACACGCAAAATTTATAGATTCTGATTTCCCCATACTTTACATAGAAATTAAAGATAAGACAAAGTTGGACAAACTAATAAAAAGTTCTTTAAAATACATAAAAGAATATAAAAAAATAGGTTTGTCTTATTCTGTTCAACACAAAGAACAAATAAACAACATCATTAAAATACTAGAAAAAGAGAGGAAAAAAGTTTTATTGTCTAAAAAAAAAGGATTAGTTGAATATGAAGGACATATAGTAGGTTGCCAATATGAGGGGCTAAAAGAAATAAAAAAAGAAGTTGATTGTTTTTTCATTATGGGAAATAGGTTTCATGCTTTGGGAGCAGCTTTAGCTATTCCAAATAAACCTGTTTTCTTATTGGATACATATAACAACGAAATAAAAGAAATGGGTGAATTAAGGGAGAAAATAATAAAACAAAGATTTATTTCAATAGAAAAATTCAGAAAAGCAAAAAAAATAGGAGTGATAATAGAAACAAAACTCGGTCAAAAATTTGGTTATCCTAATTTTGTAATAGAAAAAATTAAAGAAAAAAAGAAAAAACCTGTTCTAATAACAATGACAGAAATAACTCCTGAAAAAATAATGAACTTTTATAGCATTGAAGCTTTTATTGAATTGGCTTGTCCAAGAATAGCAACAGATGATTACTACAAATATCCTAAACCTATTCTAACATACAAAGAGGCTCTTGTAGGTTTAGATGAAAAAAAATGGGAAGATTTATTTGAAGAAGGTTTCATATGAAAGAAATTGAAAACATTTTTTCTAATGAAAAAACAAAAAAAGAAGAAATAAAAACAAAAGTTGTTGTTGATAACCGAGAGAAAAACTCTCTTGTTCTTTATCATTTAATTGAAAACAAAATAAAAATTGAGTTAAAAAATTTGGAAGTTGGCGACTACTTAATAAAAGACATTGTAATTGAAAGAAAAACTTTTTCTGATTTTCAATCGAGCATTATTGACAAAAGATTTCAAAATCAACTTGAAAACTTGAAAAAAATTAAAAGAAAAATTCTTCTTATAGAAGGATTTGACGACTATAAAAATTCAAGAATAAACGAAAATGCTTTGCGTGGAGCCTTATTAAGTGTTGCATTAACTTACAATGTGCCAATAATCTTTACAAAAAACGAGGAAGACAGCGCAAAATTTTTGATTTTAATAGCAAAAAAAGAAGAAAAAAACAAAACAGAACCTTCATTAAGAATAAAAAAAGCAACAACTAGTTTAGAAGAACAAAAGCAATTTATTCTTGAAGGATTTCCTGGCATCGGCCCGACAAAAGCAAAAGAACTCTTAAAAAATTACAAAAATCTTCTCGCAATTTTTAAGGCAAAAGAAAAAGATTTGGAGAAGATTCTTGACAAAAAAACAATTGAAAAGATGAAGGAGATTTTAGAGGGATAGTTTATTTTACAAAAGCGTCTCTTACTCTTCTAGATTTTAAAAAGTATAAAGCCAGAACTATTATGAATATAGGATTCAAAACAAAAGTAAAAAAAAGATTTTGAAGAGAAAAACTATTTTATTATCTCTTCTACAATCCTTATAAAATCATTAACATATAAATACCATTTTTCAATTGGAATTGAAATCCATTTATCACTAAAATCCTTAGGTATAGAAAAACTTTTTATTTTCATTAAATTATTGCCGAATTTTTCCTTGATTATTTTAGTATGCTCATTATCTCTCAACCAACCAAAGTTTATTTGGAGAGAACCATCCGTATACACTGAATAAAGAGAGCGTACACTAATTTTATTAAATTTCGGATTAAATGAACCTCTAGAAGACCCAGTACCCCAACTTATTTGGTCAGCTTTTTCTTTGGAAAAATTAAACAACCTTTTTATCGCACCTATATAATCTTCTTTTAGATTATTTTCGATTTCTAAAAAAAACTATTTTCGTCCCACTTTCTCCTACTCAAAAAATTGCTTAAAGTCAAATCCTTTTTAACTTCGTTGCCAAATAATCTTGGAATAATAATTTCATAATCGTCATACTTATAATATTCATAATCGTCATACTTATAATATTCTAATTCAACTAAAAAAATATTGAAACGACT
>JAWALV010000030.1:0-5838 GCA_038886595.1 Candidatus Pacearchaeota archaeon
TATTCTACTTTTTTATATCCTTATTCTAAAAACTTTTCTTCATTAAAGGAATTAATAAATTCAGAAAAAAAAGATTTCGTTAATGTTATTGTTTCACAATATATTAAACAATTTGCAAACCTATTTAAAAATAGATTCGTTGAAAGTTTAGAAGATATTTTTAACGATAATGAAATTAAAAAAGATAAATTAGAAGAATATAGATTAAAAAAAGTTTTAGAGGGTTCTTTTGATAAAAATCTTTTTTTATTGGGTCATTATGACTGCATAGGTAATTTAGGTTATTATAGAATAGACTTAAAAAGAATAGATACACCAAGAAAAGCTCTAGAATGGACAATTATTATGGGAGAAAATAATTGGTTCAATTTTAACGGTTGGAAGCAAATATTAGTAGATTTATATGGAAGGACTCCTGTTTAACTAACAAAGTTTAAAAGTAGATGTTGTTTTTTATTTTTATGCCAAAATCAATCGATATTGTAGGAGATATTGCAATAATAAAATTTCATGGATTTTACCCTTTTATTTATAAGAAAATTTATGCATGGTCTTTTCTAAAAAAACATAAAGAAATAAAAACTGTCCTTGAGAAAACAACGGACATAAAAGGCCGTTTAAGAAAATTCAAAACAAGATTTTTAGCTGGCGTTAACAAGAGGGAGACAATTCATAAAGAAAATTATTGTCAATTTTATTTAAATGTTGATGAAACATATTTTTCTCCTCGTTTGGCTCATGAAAGACAGGTTACAGCAGAAGAAATTTCGAAAGAAATAAAACAAAATGCGAAAATTTTGGTTATGTTTGCAGGAGTATCTCCTTATGCAATTGTTTTAGCAAAAACCTTAAAAAACAAAGGAATAAAGGCGAAAATTTTGTCTTCTGAATTAAACAAAAAAGGATGCGAATACGGGAAAAAAAATGTCCTTCTAAATAAAGTTCAAGATTATATTGAAATTGTTCAAGGAGATTCAAGAAAAATAAAAACAAAAGAAAAATTTGACATTATCTTGATGCCAAGACCAAACCTAAAAGATACTTTTTTGGATGCCGCTTTAAAATATGGAAAAAAAGGAACTCTAATTTATTATCATGGTTTTGGAACAGAAGAGAAAGTTTTAAGCGAAGTGAAGAAAAAAAAAATAAAATTAATCTATATAAGAAAAGCCGGTGACATTGCTCCAAAGAAATGGCGTTGGTTGGTTAAGATGAAGATTATTTAATAAGAGTTGTTAATTACTTACGTCCGTAAAATTTTTCTCTATTTTCAAATATATAAAAATAAATTTTATTTTTTATAAAAAATTAATTATTTTTACTCGGCTTATTCACCAAATAATTTCTTGAACCAATTAATAATTTTTTGTACTAGTCCTTCGCTTACACACTTCCCTGAAACACATACATTAGAAAAACACTCCCAATTGTTCTCACATTTTTCACCTGCCTTTAGTTGTTTAACAAAAAAACCTTCGTCAGAACAAAACATGCTGTTTTTTCTATGACCAAATTGATAGCATTTTCCTTCAAGAGGGCAAGCATCTTTACATACTAAAACTTCTTTCTTGGTAGCACTTTCCTGAAGATATTCTTTTATACTTTCGTTGAAATCATTGTTTGTTTCATCATAATAACATTCATCAAAAACAGCAAAAGAGTCTACTCCACATTTATTTTCCTTCTTACATTTATCCCAACAAAATTTGTTTGCATAAGCTTTCCATATTTCTGAAGGTAAACATTCTTCTTCACTTCCTTTCTTCATTTCTTCTCCATTGTAGCATTTCCAATAAGCATAACTAAATCTTCTTTCTTTAATTTTTTCAAAAGAAGTATTTCCTTCAGGAAGACAATCAAACACTGCATCTTCATCGTTACCATCAAGTATTGATAACCGCCACAACTGCTTTTCCATCTTAGTTTTTTTCCTTTTTCACCAAGGACATCTGTTTTGTGTTTCGTTTGAATTTTTAAAAATGCACTTTATTTGTTCTTTCACAGAGAGGTTATCTGTAGTTGTTTGGTTTTCGATTAAAGAAATATCACTAATATTTGTTGAATTGCTTTGATTAGTTGAATTTATACTGCTCACAACAAAAGAAAACATTAATATCAAAATAAATGAAAATACAAAAACTAAACCTTTATTTTTTTCTTTAAACATAAAATTTATTAGGAAAAAAATTTTTAAATCTTTCTATTCTAATTAATTAGTTTTTATATTTTTCTCTTTCATAATTAGTCAATCTTTCCAAGCAAGTTCAAACAAATAAGCTAAAGAATTAGCAAAATAATTTGAGTTAATCCAAAAAGCATTTTCTTTATCATCATCTTTTTCATTGATAGGTTTAACCATAAACAAAACTTCTCTTTTATCTATTATTAAGAACCTACCATTTATTTTTCTTGCTTTAATTTCAATGCCCAATTTTTTAGATAATTTTTTCTGTTCTTCTTCCTCAGGTATTATTACTTTTATGTCAACATTTCTTTTCTTTAATTTTGAAAAAATTTCTTGAAACATTCTTAATTTTGTATTAATTTCAAATGCCGAACTTGTAAAATAGACTTTTTCTTCTGCGTTTTCTAGAAGATCTCTTAATTGGCTATAAAGATTATTTTTTCCCTTGATAGCACTAGATATCGAATCTGTTTTTGACATATTAAATCCTTTTTGATGAATATTTGCTATTTCTTCATACTCTTTTGTCTCTTTCAGTTTTTCTAGAATTTGGATTTTTTCTTTTGTTTCTTTCATTAAATTATTTTTTAGTTTTTCTATAACGATAGATGGTTTTACTGCAAGGTATTTTATAGGTTTCCCAATTTTCTCTAAAACAAAACCTTTTTTTTCTAGACTTTCCAAAACATCATATGTTCTTGATCTAGGAACCCCTGACAAGTCTGAAATTTCTCCTGCTGACGAAATACCTTTATGCAGAAGAGATAACCAAACTTTAGTTTCATAAATATTTAAATCAAAATAATCTTTAACTTTTTTAATGAGCTCATTGTTTATTGCCATTTTCGTTACTACTTTATTATACAACATGTATTTTTAAACCTTTCTATTATGTAACTACTAAAAAATAACATTAAATACTAAAAAATCTAGAATCTTCGACGTCAAAAATTTTTAGTCTAGCTCCACAATCTAACCATCCGTGTGCATAATATATTGCTCCAAAGGAATTTATATAGTCCTTTTTTTTTAGAAAATAAATAGAATCTTCTAAATAAGATTTCACCATTTTTAAAATTTCTTCCGCTTCTTCTGTTTTATTTATTTTTTTTTCAGCTATTTCAAGCGCTTTTTTAGTAAAAGCTAATTTTTCTTTTATTATTTTTTTTGTTAAATAATTTTTCATATTCTTTTTATAACAAAACTTGTTTCTATTTGTTCAGAAATTATTGCGTTAATTATAAAATCATCCCAAGAGACCCTATAAACTCCTTCTTCTATTAAAGGTATTCTTGTTTTTGCAGAAATTTGATATAGCAAATTCATTATTTCTTTTTTATTTAGAGAAATTTTTGTGTTATATTGTCTGCCGAATTTTATTATTTTTAGTGGTTTATCTGGACCTTCACAATTTATTATAGAAACCTTTGGGTCCCTCATAAAAATATTTAGTTTTCCATATTCGGGAGGATTTATAAACAAGTTTATCTTTATATATTGTTCTTTTTTTTCTATTTGTCTTTTTTGTACAGGTAGAACAATTCTTCTTTCTTCAACATTACTATCTTCATTTTTTATTTCATTTATTAAACTTCCTTTGTATCCTCTTATATAAGATTTTTCATTTTTTTCTTCTTTAAAGATATCTTCATCTTTTGTTATATTAAAAAATCTTTGATTATTTTCAGTTTCTTCTTTTATAGTTATAGGTAAAATAGAAATATTCTTTTCTTCTCTTATATTACTACTTTTGTAACCTTCTTTTAAAAAATAATCTTCATTTATTTTTGGAATTAAAGATACATCAATAGAATATTTTTTTGCTTCTCTAAAATTTTCATAGTGAACTTCTCTTATAAGGTTAAAAATAATTGATTTAACTATCGGTGATTTATGTGCTAAACTCATGATTATTTTGGTAGGGGTTTAGGAATAATCTTTTTTTGGATTTGAGTATTGTTTTGTTGATTTTTTTCTACATCTCTCTTTTCATGTTGTTTTCTTAAACTATCATCTATTAAAAGAAGGCCTTCTGCAATAGCTTTATTTTGTTCTATTAAAGTATTAATTCTTTTTTCCAACTCATTCTTTTCTTCACCATTTTCTTTTTCTAAATAACTTTTAGCAGAGAGTTCAAGAACTTCTAATAACTTTGAGATATTATCTGAAAGCATCTCAAATTTTATTGACAATTTAGTCATTGCTTTTTGTAAAGATACAAAATTTTCAATCAATAACTCTTCTATTTTTTTAGAAGATATTCTTTTACTCTTTCTTTTTTTCATCAAAATAAGATTATATTTTTAGCTTTATAAAATTATTCTTTTTTACATATTACTATAAAAGAAAGATTTAAAAATAGATTTTTATTTTAATTCTTATTAAATAAAAGGAGGTAAAGATGGGAAAAATAATTCTAAAGAATGCAGTTCAGAGAAAGCCAGGACACTTGTACTATGTTGACGCAAAAGGAAATGTTTGTGAAGCAGTAATGGCTAGGGGCGGTAGAAAGAAGAAGAAATAATTTTATTCAAAATTTATTTTAATTATTTTTGTTTTCCTTTTTTATTAAATTTAAAATTTTTTTAACTAATGATCTCTCTTCTTTTCCTTCTACTTTTTCTTTTATCTCTTCTACAATTTCTTTTTCATTTTTAAAATATTTTTCTCTCGCCTTTTTCTTCCATAAATTTATTTTGAAGAAAGATTCTAATCTATCTATATATTCATGAAAGTTTTTTGGAATTTGGCCTTTTTCAAGCGAATCAATTACTTGTAAAGGAATTGTTAGTTTTTCAGCAACTTGAGTTTTTGTCATTTTCATTTTTCTTCTAGAATGCTGAATTAACCAATAATAATTATCTACTAAATCAGACGACTCCTCTTTTTTTGGAGGGAATTTAAGTTTAGCAAGATTTATATGAGAAATATATGGTTCTTTTTCTTTTTTCTCATGCTTTGTAGAAAGCCTTTCTATTCTTTCACTTACTGAAAGCTTTTTTGTTTCTTCCTCAGCTTTTTTTGGCTTTTTTATTAAAGGAACATTCTCTTTGACCAAGCAATTCTTACAAATGTAGTCTATTTTATCCTCAAAAATTCCTTCAAAAACTTGATCTTCACTAAAACCTCTTTCACAAACTCTGCATTTCATAAAAAGTATTATTTTTTTACGCTTTTAAGTTTTATTGTTAAAGAGAATATTATTTTTTATTAAAAAACAAACATATTTTTTTTACCTGAAATCTTTCTTTCATTAAAAGAGAAACAAAAGAACATTGTTCTTTAAGCATGGGATAATCTGTTTTCTCTCTTTTTGAACAATTTTCTTTCTCTCCTATGATTGCAAAATTCTCATTTTCATATAATGCAGGATAATTTTTTAAGTCATCTATTTTAAAAAAATCGTCCACAGTAGGATATTTTATAAAAACTATGCTTATTTTATTTTCTTTTAAAGAATCATTTAAGCTTAAATATTGGAACCTTGCATTTCCCATATAATAAGCTAATGGGGCCCAATGATGAGAAAGAATTTCGCAATTCTCAAGATTAAGTTCTTTAATCTTTTTTGCCGCCTCCCAATACAAATCATTTAAGCTTTTTTCATTTGAAATTTTGTAACTTAAAAAAATAATTGAAAGAAAAAAAATTAA
>JAWALV010000031.1:0-5379 GCA_038886595.1 Candidatus Pacearchaeota archaeon
CGAAAGCGTACTTAAAACTCCATTCTGGATCTTGAGCTATGGCATCTTCACCTTTAGGAAAAGGACCTTTTAAAATATATTTAGCGTATTTATAACTGTATTGTGGATCTTGTGCTATAACTTCCTCCAATTCATCACTAACTTTATCTTTTACTATTCTTTTAGCATATAAATATACGAGTTCAGGATCTTTAATGTAGGGTGATAAAAGGTTAGCGATTTCTTCGTCTTTTTCTTTTATAGCTTTTTTGAACGTTTTTTCTAGTTCTTTTGGATTTTCTAATAGATTTTTTATATCCATAATATAACCTCCTTTTTTAAGAAAAATCAATAACGATAAATTTATTTTCTTAATTCTGGATAATCTTCATAGAATTCATCTAACTTACCAATAGATTTAAGGAAATCGATATATTGGTTTAAACTTTTCTCATTTTGAATTATAACTTTTTCTCCTTTTTTAAATCTATCTTTTAATATGTTTTTAGCATAAAGATAACTATATTGAGGAACTTGAGCTATTGCATCTTCTCCTTTTTCCCAAGGACCTTTAATAACGTCTTTAGTATAATGATAACTAGAATATGATTCTTTAGTTATAGTTTCTTCCCCTCTTGGAAAAGGGCCTTTAATAACCTCTTTTGCATACCAATAACTAAAATCTGGATCTTGAGCTATAACATCTTCACTTTTTGGAAATGAGTTTTTTAGTATATCTTTGGCATAATAATAACTATATTTTGGATTTTGGGCTATAACTTCTTCCAATTCATCATTAACTTTACCCCTAACAATATCTCTAGCATAACGATAAATTAAATAGGGTTCTTTAATAAAGGGAACTAAAAGATGAGCTATTTCTTTATTATTTTCCTTTAATGCTTTTTCGAATTTTTTCTCTAATTTAGATGGATCTTTTAACAGATCAGAGATATTCATCTAATTCTTCCTCTAATTCTGGATAATCTTTAAGAAAATCATCTAATTTGTTAATGGATTTAAGAAACTTGATATAAGAAGAAAGATATTTTTTATCATTAACTATAGTTCTTTCTCCTTTGATGAATCTATCTTTTAATACGTTTTTAGCGTACTCATAACTAAATTCTGGGTCTTCAGAAATAGCATCTTCTCCTTCTGGCCAAGATCCTTTAATGACTTCATTAGCATATCTATAACTCCACTCAGAAAATTGAATAATAGCATCTTCTCCTTTTTTCCAAGGGCCTTTAATAACATCTCTAGCATAAAGATAACTATGCTTGGCACTTTGAGCTATAGCATCTTCTCCTTTTTCCCAAGGTCCTCCAATGATATCTCTAGCATAAAGATAACTACATTCCGGATCTTTAAAGAAAATATCTTCATATTCAGGAGAAGGTTTTTTAATAATATTTCTAACATAATCGCAACTAGCTTTTGGATCTTGAAGAATAACTTTTTCTCCTTTTGGCCAAGGGCCTTTAATGACTTCTTCAGCATACCAACTACTAGAATAGGGAGACTTCAAAATAATTTTTTCACCTTCTGGCCAAGGTCCCTTAATAACATCTCTAGCATACCAATGAATATATTGTGGTTTTTCCAAGATAGCTTTTTCTCCTTTTGGCCAAGGGCCTTTAATGACTTCTTTAGCATAATGATAACTAGAATATGGATCTTTAGCTATAGTATCTTCACCTTTAGGAAATGGACCTTTTAGTACGTCTTTTGCATACAAATAACTACTTTCTGGGTCTTTAGCTATAGCATCTTCACCTTTTGGGAAAGGTCCTTTTAGTATATCTCTAGCATATTTATAACTAAGCCATGGATCTTTAGCTATAACTTCTTCTAATTCATCACTAACTTTTCCTCTAACTATCTCGCTAGCATATTGAAGAAGTAGAGGAGTAAATCTAACAAATGGTGCTAAAACATGAGCTAATTCTGTATCTCTATTTCTTATTGCTTCTTCGAATACGTCATCTAATTTAGAGGGATCTTTTAATAGATTTGATATATCCATACAACCACTTTTTTAAAGAAAAATCAATAACGATAAATTCATTTCTTTAAAGTCTCCCATCTTTTCCTACATTCATTACATCTTCTCAATATTTCTTCTAAACTGGCTTTTTTATCGATTATATAATTTTTTACTTTTTCATCTAAATATTCTAAAATTTTTTCTTCAAATTTTAAATCTGAAGTATGATTATAACCTCGTTTTTTCATTTCGATAGCTAATTCATCATGCCTTTCTTTAAGTTTTTTAGGCTCAAGGAGATTATTTTCTATATAACCATTCATTTTTATTTTTTTCTTCAAACTTCCTAAAAACATATGTGTTTCTAGATGTTCTCCCAAAAGATGTTTTTTACATAAAATAGAAGGATTTACCATCCACATTCTCATCTATACCTCCCATCATCTAAAACTTTTTCAAATATTTTTTCTAATTTAAATAGGGCTTCTAATAGGTCTGATATATTCATATATACCTTCTATTATCATTACCCTTTTTAGAAAATCTTATTTAATCTTCCAATAAACTCGAAAAATCTTTTTCTAAAACAAAATATCCTCTTTTATTTTGAATTTTGGGAAGATTTTGCTTTATTAATTGAATTAATTTTTTATCATCATTTTCTTTTATTTTTTCTAAGAAAGAATAAGTTGCTTCAGGATAATCAAATATTCCATCTAGAATTTCGTTTTCATTAAATAAATCTATTAATCCCTCTATATAAAAGTTGTAAACATAATTTGCCCAAGAATTTTCATCATCTCTAATTTTGTCTTCATATTTTTTATCTCTCATCTTTTTAAAGTGGGCTATATAGTCAGATATATCAAACCAATCTTTTTTATAGAGAAAAGATTCTATAGGGGGTGGTAATTCTTTGTTTAATTTAAATGAAAGAAAAAGCAAAACACCTAATACTTCTCTTTTTTTAGTAGTAGGTAAATTATCGAAATTAGATATTAGTATATCATAACAATCCTGAGCAATTTCTTTATTACTATTTTCGTCATTTATTACTGATTTTGCTATCTCTATTACTTCATCTAATGATTTATATTTCATATTACCTCCTTATATAATAAATACAAAAAATCATAAAATTGATAGGCGTGGTAATTATGAAGAAGATTTAAGGAATGGATAGTCGTTATAGAATTCTTCTAATTTATCTATAGATTTAAGGAATTTGATGTATATTTTTAAACTTTTGGGAGAAACTATTATAGAAGACTCCCCCTCTTTAAATCTATCGTTTAGTATAAAATAGGCATATTCTAGAACTAATTCAGAGTAACATTTAATTACTTCTTCTAATTCTTTCCATTTTTGTTTTTTTATTTTAAGATTATATTGGTGCGCTAATATTGGGTGCACTAATAAAGATTTTTCTTTTTCTGGTGGTAATTGTTTTCCGATCTTTATGGCACATTTATAAAGTAATATCGGAGAGGTTAAATAAGGAATAATTTTCTCTAATTCGTCCGATGAGAATTTATCAAAAAACTTTTCTACTTTTTTATCTATTTCTTGAGGGTTTTTTAATAAATCAGAAATATTCATTTTTCTCTTCCTTAATCATAATTCCCTATCTCTTCATATATTACACCACATTTTTTACATTCATACACCACATCTCCTCTAAAAACTATCCCATCCATATACCCCTCTCTTTTTAATACGACAAATGAATGGGGTTCTCCATTTATACATTCTATTGGAGTAGAGAAAGAGTTATATTTCTTTCCTTCGTTTATTTTTGTATTTTCTAATATTTCCTCCACTATTATATTACTTCCCTTATTCGTTAATTTAACTTTTAATATTTTATTTGTTTTATCTATTATAATTAAAAAATATTTCCCATTAGGTAATTCAAATTTTTTCTTTACCTGATCGAAAAAATCCAATATTGATCCGCCAAACTCTTTTTCGAAGTCTTTTATTTCAATATCTATTCTATAGGTATTATCTTCTACCCAAATAAAATTACCCATTTTCATTTTTCCTCCTAATATTAAATTCTTTATATTTACTTAATAATATTACCGATTCTTCAATAATAAACTTATTTTTCTTTAATTTATTTGATTTCTTATCCAACTTTCTAAATCGTAAGAGGGAGATCCAAGAGGGATTTTTGGGAGGTAGAATGGTTAAGATTTGGAAGGTCATTTTGGATCTCCCTCAATATTTTAACTAATTATTTTCATTTTCTTCCCCCCTAATATTCTTATAGATTCTTTTATGAATTACTTGATAACATTAACCCTACTTTACGAGTCTTCGTTTCTCTACCAGACTATAGGTTAAATACTTTCTACTTCCTCACTAACCGGATCCACGAGACTTAAAGTTTAAAAAGAGTAGGGGGTGACCTAAATCTTACTCTTCATCAAATTCTACAATCTTATCTAATGGTCTATCTTTTATTAATTCTCTTAAACTTTCTTTACCTTCAGGTATTACTAACCAGAGAGCTCTTGTTTTAGTCTTTATTACTTTTCCAAAAAGTTCCCCATCAGTAAACACCAATATCAAATCCCCTCTCCAATCTTTTATCTTTTGGAAGAGAGGATTGATATCAGTACCTCCACCTCCTTTAATTTTTATTTCACTTTTCTTTAATTCGGATGGTTTTATTTCGAAAAAACCATCCTCAAAATAGTAAGCCCTCTCTATCTCTATTCTTTCTTCGGTTTGAAGATAGTTTACTACCTTCTCATACCAAATCTTGTTATTAAATATCGATCCCGAGGTGTCGATCACTACTATTACTTTTACTTTATCTTCCTCCCTCTTTATTCCTGGGAGGATTTCTTCTACCTCTCTTTTTCTATTGGGTCTGTCGTAAGTCAATCTTTTTTCGTCATCGATAGACCCAATAATATTTTTTAGTATTCTCTTCCAGGTGGGATCTTTCTTTTTCAATATCTCCAAAATCTTTTCTAATCCCACCATTCCATGTCCTCCTTTCCTTCCTATCTCTTCTCTAATTCCTTTTTCTAACTCTTGTTTCATTTTTTCTTTTTCGATTTCCTTCCCCTTCCACGATCTCTTTAATACTTCGTGATCTTCGAGAGGAAGAAATCCTCTTCCTTCCCCATTTTCTCCTATATTTCCTTCTTTTATTTTAGAGAGGATTTCTTCGAAAGAATCCTCTCTTTCAATCTTTCTTTTTATCTTTTTGTTAAGTCCTTCTCTTGTAACGAGGTAGTTTTTTTCTACCTCGGTAATGTAATCTTCAAGTATATTGTGGATGGCACAATCCATCGCAATATTTTGTACCATCCCCTCTATATCCTCCACTCTCCTTTCGAAGTGTTTATTCAAAACGTGGAGGATTTCATGGGTTAACACAAAAGCTAATCCAT
>JAWALV010000032.1:0-4883 GCA_038886595.1 Candidatus Pacearchaeota archaeon
TACTAATATCTTCATAGATATTGATATTAAAGAAGAAGGATAGAAGATTATTGCACCTTTGTTTTCATCAAAAATAGCATCTTTAACAGACATTCCAGAAGAAGTTATGTTTTTTTCAACAGTTAAAAAAAATCCTTCACTTGCACTTCCTTTAGATGTTTCCGCTACTTTTCCAAAAGCTATTTCTGCAGGAATTCCATCACCTAATCTATTCCCTAATTGAAATAATGAAGAAGTAAAACTTTCTTCTACTTCTTTATATTTTTCTCTTTCTTTAATAATTTCTTTTGTTCTTAATTTAAAAGCCGTTATAAAAAATAAACCAATAGATAAAGTTATGAATAGAGAGAGTATTGTAGAGAAAAAACTAAATGGACCAACTATCTTTTCTTCACCTTGAATAAAACCAAATAAACCATTATTTTCCCCCAAAAAACCAAATCCAAGATTTTTGAGCATAATATCTCTACTTTCAAAACCTAAGAGCTCGTATACAGGAGTATACATAAAAATTAAAGGCACTATTCCTATTAAAAAGAAAGGAAGAGTTATTAAAAAAGCTTTTAAATAACATTTTTTATTTGTGTATTGGTTATATAAAGGATTTTTTTCCAAATAAGAACTATCTCCATAACCTCCTGGTCTTTTACTGATAACATTCCAGGTCAAATAAAATACCATGAAAGGTATTATTATGTTAAAAATAACCATTAAGTGAACCCACTTTATTGCTCCTTGTAACATTGCAGAAGCTAAAGGGATAATCGCAAGAGAAAGAGTAGGTAAAATTATTCCAAGCATATATATATTAGTTAAAGGAGCTTTTATGTCATGAGTATATTTTAGCATTTTATCATAAACACCATCTAGAATAACTTGCAAGGCTCTTTCTAGAAAAGCTATTCTTTTTTCTTCGTTTGATTCATATAAGCTTGATTCTATTAACTGAAAAGCTTCAACAAATTCTAAAGAATAACTTCTCCAGCTTTCAATGTAAGCATCAATGCTTTCTTTTATATTTTTATATTTTCCTATTTCTACGTCCCAAAAAACTTTTTTAAAATCTAGTGCTAAAGGAGGATCTAAATGTTCTGCTGCAAAAGCAACAGCTTTTTCAAAATTAGAAGTATTTTTCATATAAATTACTATATATAATATTGCAGGTACCATCTGACTGCTAGCTTTAAGTCTCCAAAGAAAAGCCATTCTTTCTGGCATACCATATGTAAAATAAAAAATAAATATCGAAGACATTAATAAAAGGATTAGAATCCCCAAAGGAAATTCCTCAAAACCTCCATTTGTAAACAAATACCAATAACTTATTATTGTTAAAAAACCCAAGAAAAAAATAATAAAAAAAGATATAAAAGAAAAAGATAATGCCTCAGAAGCACTTATATCTAAATGTGCTTGTTCTATAAATTTATTAATTTTTTCCTCTTCTTTTTTAGAAGGTTTTATCTTTATTATGTTTCCTAAGGATTTACATAATTTTTCGTAAGTTGTTAGCTCTTTTTCATAACTTTTTTTAAAACTTAAATATGAAGAACTATATTCTCCTTTATCAAAATTTTGAATTTCTTTATTAATAGTTTTTTCATAATTTTTTATCAAATTTTCATAATTCATTTTCAACTCTTATTATATAGTGAAGGATATATTATAAATCTTCGCTACTTTATTTTTTTTGATTCTTTTTCTAGCCAATCCTTCCATTTAGAGAAAATATCTTTTGAATTAAGAGAACCTATTTCTTCTTTTACTTCTTCGGATATTTCATGAAAGGCATTATTTGATTTGACTACAAAATTTGCTTCCAATAATTCATCTATTTTTGTTCTTTCTGATAAAGCGACTATTTCTTCTTTTATTTTTTGTCTAAGTATTATATTTTCCCAAACAGCTTCCCAATCACCAGCCCAACCTTTTACATTTGATGCGATTGATTTTATTATTTCAGAATCACCGTTTATCATGTCTTCTGTGGGAATTAAAATATCTTTTTCTACTTCGTATTTCATCAAGTCAACGAAACCTCCTTCTTCCAAAGGATCTTTATTCCAATGTTTTCTCACTTCTGTTATTTGCAATAATCTTTTATAAGATCTTAATCCGTCAGGAGTTTTTATTGGATTTACTATTATTATACAATCTGTTGCTTTAAAACTAGTTATAGGCACATTTAAATCATTAACAACTCTATCAAAAACGCCATAAGGAGAAGCTCCATGAATAGTACCTGCAACAACATTTGCCAAAGCACCGACCCTCATAGCTTCATAAAGCGCTTTTGCTTCATCGCTTCTTATCTCTCCAACTATTAAGGCAGAATCTCCTAATCTTAAAGAGGCTCTGATTCCTTCTTCTGCTGAGACTTCATTAGACTCTCCGGTCAGCGCGCTTCTAACTTTCATTGAAAGAATATCATAACCTAATTTTTTCATTTGATTTACTGGAAGTTCTAAAGTATCTTCTATAGTAATAATCCTATACTTTGGCATAATTTCAAGCATTAAACTTCCCAATAAAGAGGTTTTTCCAGAACTTCTTGTTCCAGCAACTAAAATTGTTCTTGCCCCGTCGATTAAAAAAGAAAGAAGTCCTGCTGAAAGGCTATTTAACATTTTGTTTTTTATGAATAAAGGAAGAGTCCAAGGTTTGTCTCTATGCCTTCTTAAAGAATAAGAAATTCCACTTGTAGATAAAGGGTTTTGGATTATTGCAACTCTTGCGCTTGCTGTTTCTAAATTAAGAGAGCAATCTAAAATAGGATGTGCTTCGTCTAATGCCCTACCAGAAAGCATTCTAAATTTTGCTGCCCAAGATTCTACATCTTCATGAGAAACATAAATATTGGTAGCACACTCATCAAATTTGTTATGTTTTACGAATATAGGAGATGAAGAAGTTGGAGAGTTTATAATTATATCTTGTATGTTTTCATCTTCCAATAATATTTCCAATATCCCAAAACCTATTGTGTGTCTTACAAGTATATAAGACAGACTTTCCAATTCTAAAAAATTTAACTCAATTCCTTGGGAAGTTGATAAATCTTTTAACATATCTCTTGCTATATTAAGAAAAACCTGTCTTGTTCTTTCAAAATCATTAAATTCCTCGTTCGTTGGTTTATGTTCTGAAAGTATTTTTTTTGCATTATTTAATAAAATTTCATGATTTTCTTTTAAATTATATTCTGGACATGATAAGTGATAAATGAATCTTGCATTTTCTTTATCCTTTAATATCATAACCTCACCAAAGTCTAATTTCTTACCTATTTTGTATTCATCTATTATTTCCAATTTTTCTGGTATTTTAGAAATAATTCTTGTAAAAACAAAATTTGGGGTTATTTCCGGTGAAAAAATTTTTGTATAAATCTCTCTTCCTTTTATTGTGTCATCTTTCAGATATTCTTTTAGCTTTATAATTATTTTTAATTTAGAAAATTTCTCATATATGCTTTCTAGAATATTATAATAATTTTCATCCTCTCTTTCTACAAAATTTTTTTCTTCTTCAAGTAGTTTATATGCTAAGACAGGATCTTTTTTTAAATAGTTTATAAGAAAATTAGTAAAAAAATTAAAAGCTCTTTGCGGATTTTTTATTATAGAGAGAGTTGCACTTGAAAGAATTTTCTTTTTTTTCGTTAGAAATTCATAAAACTCTCCTATCTCCATAAGAGTACTAACTTGTTCAAAATTAAAATTATAATTTTTATATTGAACAAAAACCATTCTTGATATATTTGGATTTTTTATTAGAATATCTATTATTCTATCCATTAATTCAGGGGATTTTATTAAAGAAGGCACATAATCTACTCCCATAAAATTTATAAAAAGAACATTTTCTCCTTCTATTCTAATTACTTCTGTTGAGAATGGCGCCTCTTCTTTAAATCTCATATTTTCTGTATGTTTTTTTAACTTAAAAACTTTTTTAATGATAAGAAAATATTTAAATAACAAAAATTTATAGAATTAATGGTTGGGGAAGGTCAAGAAAATACTAGTTACGATATAGGTTTTTTAATAACTTCACTAGAAGAAAAGATAAATTCTTTAAAGGAAAAAATTAATCTTGTGGCTAAAGGTTTAGTAGAACTAAGAGAAGATATAGATAAAAAAATAGATAAATTTGGAAAAGAAAATTTAGAACTAAAATTTAAGATAGAAGATATAAAAAGAAAAACAGATGTTATTTTTGAGGAAAGTTCTAAGTTTGTAAAAAGAAGCGACCTTATTTTAATTGAAAGAATGCTTAAAGATTTTCAACCTTTAGAGTTTGTAAGAAAAAAAGATTTGGAAGAATTTTTAGGGAAAAATAAAGAAGAAGGTCCTCTATAATGAATGTTTTAGAAAGATATTTAAAATTAAGAAGTGAAGGTAAAAATGAAAAAGAGATAATTTCTTTGTTACAGGAGGAAGGATTTTCCATGGCAGAAATTAACGATGCAATAAACCAGAATACAATAAAAGAAGCAATAAACCAAACAGATACGGAGCTAGAATATAATTATGGCGATTCTAATAAAGAATATGTTCAAGATAATTATTATCCTTATCCCCAAGATTATTCTTCAGGTAGTGATGTTGAAACTACTACAGAGATAGTAGAACAAATTGTTTCTAAAAAATTAAAAGAAATCCTGGAAAGTTTAAATTATATAAAAAGGGAATTAGATTATAACTCTAAAGAGATTGAAAGTTTAAAAGATAGATTGAAGAGAATGGAAGAAGGTTTTGATTTTGTCCAAAGAGCAATAATAGGAAAAATAGGCGAATTTGAAGAAAATTCTAAATTAGTTCAAAAAGATTTAGAGAATATACATGGAACTATTTCTAAATTAATGAATCCTTTAATAGATA
>JAWALV010000033.1:0-4707 GCA_038886595.1 Candidatus Pacearchaeota archaeon
TCTTCTGAAATATCTCCTTCTTTCAAAATTATTTTTTTATTTTCAAAAAGTTCTTTACTACTATCATTCAATTTAGCTATTTCTAAAACATTATCATCTATTTCAAAAGTATAAACTATTTTAACTTCATTTTTTTTAGCAGAATAAATAGCAGTGTAACCTAAACCACAACAGCTATCCAAAACAATACCAAAAGGTTTTACTGCACTTATTTTTCTTAGAGTATCTTCTAAAGGATCAATTTTAGAGAATCTGTGCATCGGAACTCCTGAAATTCTTAAAGTCGGAATTGTTCTAGTTGGTAAAAGTTGATAAAACTTTTTTGTTTTTTCTGAGAAAAATTGTATTTTTTTCATATTTATTTTTTTATTAACTTAGCAACACATTCTATATGCTCCGTTTGAGGAAACATGTCAAAAGCCATTAAATTAATGATTTTATATTTATTTAATTTAATAATATTTTCTTTTAAAGATAAAGGATTACATGAAACATATATTATCTCTTTCGGTGTTATTTTCTTAATAGTTTTAATAAAATTAGGATGCAAACCTGCTCTTGGTGGATCAACAATTAAACTTTCACATTCAAAATTTTTTACTGTCTTATCATCTGCAACAAAAAAGTTTACTTTTAAACCATTATATATTGAATTTTCTTTAGCTATCTCTATAGATTCATGGTTGTTATCAAAAGCTTCTACTTCCTTTCCCATCTTTGCCAAATACAAAGAAAAAGTTCCAACACCGCAATAAGCATCTAAAACTTTTTTAAAGCTTACCAAATTGGAAACATATTTAATTATCTCTTCTGTAACAAAAGGATTTGATTGAAAAAAGGAATTTGGTCCGACGAAATAATAAATTCCATTTAATTTTTCTTTAATGTATTTTTCTCCCCAGAATTTTTTAACTTTTCCGACAGAAATGTCTGTAATTTTATCATTCACACACCAATGAATAGATGTTGCTTTAAAATAATCTTTAACCTCTTCTGGTAGACATCCTTCGCTAGTTATTATGTTTATCATAATGTCTTCGGTAAATTTTCCTTCTCTAACAACAATATATCTCATAAAACCACTATGATTTTTTAGATCCCATGGACTTAAATTAAAATCTTTCATAAATTTTCTTAGGGAAAATATTATCTTTTTTAGATTATCTCCAAAAATATCGCAACTTTCTATCTCAACGATTTCACTCCACGAACCTTTCTTCTTAAAACCAATCCCCTTATTAGTTATTGGTATATCCACTTTATTACGATAACTATAAATTTCCTTAGATGGAACAATTTCTATTTTGCTAATTAATTTTTCTTTTACAAAGATTTCTTCTAATTTTTTTTTCTTTATTTCTAATTGACTTTCGTATTTTAAGTCTTGATATTGACAGCCGCCGCAGATAGTGAAATAAGGACATTTAGTATTAACCTTTTTAGAAAATATCATTTTAATAAATATATGTCTTACTAACAAATTTATTTTCTTTTATGTAAAATCTAAGTTTTTCTGGCAAATCTTTTTTTATACCAATCCTAAAATTTTCACAAACTTCAAATTTTTCGTTGCAATCTTCAATCCATAAATAGTTGCAATTGAAAATATTTTTTTTGTGAAAACTTTTGTCAATTTTTAATGCTTTAGTCAAAAGGCCAGGCCCATTAGTTTTCGCTTCAAAATTCAAAGGCTCGACAGCCCTTATTAAAACTGCTTCTGCTTTTCCTTCTTTTCCTGTTACAATATTTAAAAGCCAATTATTATGAACCCCATAAACTAAAATTGTACCGGCTTTCATCTCCATTGTTTTTTTCAAGTCGCCATTTTGACAAGCCCTAGAAGCAGGGTCTTCGTCATCAAAATAGGCCTCTGTTTCAACAATTTTTGCTCTTAAAATTTTTTTTCCTATTTTTCTGCAAATAATCTTTCCAAGTAAAAATTTTGCCGATGATTTTACTTCTTTCAAAAATTTTTCTGATATCCCCATAAAAATAAATGAAAAGAACTTATTAAAAAATTATTGGTTTTCAACAGAACTCTCTATTCCAATTTTTTATTTGGCTCTTTTTATTTTCATAAACCCAAAAAGAAAAAGACTATTTTATATTTTTCTATTAGTAATTAACTAACTCGCCATAAATTTTCAAAAATAACAAAAAAATCACTCTATCTCAATCTTATTTTTCTTCTTGGCTTCAGCTTTCTGCATGACAACCTCTAGAATGCCGTCTTTATATTTTGCTTTTGTCTTTTCTGGAATTACCTCGCAAGGCAAACTCATTGCCCTATAAAATCCTCTGTAAGATCTTTCTTCCCTGTAAAAACCTTTTTTTTCTTCTTTGGATTGCTGTTTTCTCTCAACTTTTACTTCAATTCTGTCTTCTGTAACATTCAAGTTTATGTCTTTTTTGTCAACACCAGGAATTTCAAACTTAACAATTAATTCTTTGTCAGTTTCTTCTATATCTGAAAGAGGCGTTCTCATAGAAAAATCAGTTTTGCTGCTTTCCCAAAAATTTCTGAAACTTCTGTTCAAGGATTCCTGAAGCCTTCTTATTTCGTCGAAAGCATCCTCAAACATTTTCACCTCCTTTCAAAATTTAGTTAAATTATAATCGTCTCTGTAACTTTATCTTTTTTCTCTTCAAAATCAGCTACAAGTGCTTCTGTTGTTAAAACCAAACTTGCTACTGAAACTGCATTCTGCAAGGCACTTCTAACTACTTTTGTTGGATCAATAACTCCTGCTTCAAATAAGTCTTCAAATTTGTCTGTTTTTGCATTATAACCAAAGTTTTCATTTTTGTTTTCTTTTACTTTAACTAAAACCTCTGACTCGTCTTTGCCAGAATTTCTTGCAATTTGCCTTAGCGGTTCTTCTAAAACCTTCTTTAATATGTTCAATCCAACTTTTTCATCTCTTTCAAATTCTCTTTCTATTGCACCATCTTCTAAAACTTTCTTAGATCTCAATAAAGTTACTCCGCCTCCGACAACAACTCCTTCTTCGACAGCTGCTCTTGTAGCATTTAAAGCATCATCAATTCTTAATTTCTTTTCTTCAAGTTCTGTTTCTGTTGAAGCACCAACTTTTATTACAGCAACCCCTTTACCTAACTTTGCTAATCTTTTCTTTAAATCTTCTTTTTTGTAATTTGAATCTGTGTTTTTTATTTGATTTTCTATTGCCTTTATTCTTTTTTCTATATCTTTTTTGTCACCTTTTCCTTCAACAATAGTTGTTTTATCTTCAGTAACTACAACCCTTCTAGCGCTTCCTAAAACACCATCATCTATATCTTCAAGTTTAATTCCTTTTTCATCTGTAATAACTCTTCCTCCAGTCAAAACAGCAATATCTTCAAGAATTTCTTTCTGTTCGTCTCCAAAACCAGGTGCTTTAACAGCACAGCATTTTATAGTTCCCTTAAGAAGATTTATAATAATAGCTGCTAAAGCTTCACCTTCTAAATCATCACAAATAATTAACAAGGATCTTCCTTCTTGAGCAACAGTTTCTAAAATAGGCACAATTTGTTTTATTGAACTTATTTTCTTATTTGTTATTAAGATATAAGGATCTTCTAATTCAGCAATCATTTTCTCACTATCTGTGACCATATAAGGAGAAACAAAACCTTTGTCAAATTGCATTCCTTCTACAACTTCTAAAGTAGTCTCTATGCTTTTTCCATCTTCAACAGTGATAACTCCGTCGTTTCCAACTTTTTCCATTGCTTCTGCAATTAATTTACCAATCTCCTCATCATTATTAGAAGAAATAGTAGCAACTTGAGAAATCATCTTTTTATCTTTAACTTCTACACTTCTTTTCTTTATTTCTTCTATAATCTTTTTTGAAGCCTTCTCCAAACCTTTTTTGATTTCTATTGGATTTGAACCTGCAGCTATTGTTTTCATTCCTTCTTTAATTATAGATTGACCCAAAATTATCGCAGTTGTTGTTCCGTCTCCTGCGGCATCTTGAGTCTTTGAAGAAATCTCTTTAATTAATTTTGCCCCAATATTCTCAAATTTATCTTTAAGTTCTATCTCTTTCGCAATTGTCACACCATCATTAGAAACTAAAGGAGAATGTCTGTCTAAAATAACTGTTCTTCCTGTAGGCCCTAAAGTAACTTTTATTGTATTGGCAACCTTATCAATTCCTCTAACCAAAGCATGCCTTGCATTTTCCCCAAAAGTTATTTGTTTTGTATCTGCCATTTAAACCTCCAACTTTGCTATTATGTCTTTTAATTCAACTATAACATATTTTTCCCCATCAATCTCTATATCTTCATTGGAATAACCTGTGTATAAAACTTTTTCTCCCATTTTTAAAGGTAAATCTTTTCCATCTTTATCTTTTCCAACAGAAACAACAATTCCTTGTTTTTTTTCATCATCGGATTTTGGCAAGTAAATTCCTCCTTTTGTTTTCTCCTCTTTTACTTTTTCTATTTTCAATAAAACTCTTTCTCCTAAAGGTATAACTCTCATTTTAATTATTTATTTTAATTTAATTAAATGTAAAATAAGTATTTTCTTTATAAATTTTTTTGTCCGATTTTTTATTTTTATTTTACATATTGTCAAAAAAAGGAAAAATTTTTAAACAAAATGTAATTTATAAGACCATGAAAAAAGAAAAAGAAGATTTAACTCGTCGCGAAAAAGATGTTTTGTTAGAGATAATAAAAGGA
>JAWALV010000034.1:0-4632 GCA_038886595.1 Candidatus Pacearchaeota archaeon
GGTCCATTAAGGGGCAAATTTATAGTGAGGAGTGTATGGAGTGAGGATGGATATGGTAATAGGACATTAATAAAGGATGAGGGAGGTGCATTAAAGGAGGTGAGAAGTTTTAGTGTGGGTAATAATTTTCAGATAGAATCGAGGTTTATTAAGATAGAATTTTTGACGCCTGTAAATTTGATATATGAAGGTGAGAGAGTGAATCAACCTGAGTTTTATCATATATTTTTAAGGTTAAGGGACAGGATATCAGCTATTGCTTATTTTCATCATGGTTTTGATCTTGAATATGATTACAAGTATCTTGAACTTGAATCAAGAGAGGTTACTACAGTTAAATCGAGATGGGAGTTAATTGATGTAAAGAGGAGATCTTCAAGGAATCATCTGCTTCATGATTTAGGAGGGGTTATAGGTTATGCTGTTTATGATTTTAAGAGTGCAGAGAGGGTTGAACTTTTTGCGCCTTGGTTGAAAATTGGTGAGATCGTAAATGTTGGCAAAAACTCAGTTTGGGGTATGGGCGAGATGAAAACAATTTTAAATTGGAAAGAGAAAATTACGGAGGGAAGATATGTTTCAAGAAAATAAAGGTTTGAAAATATATGAAAACGACGAAAATTTTTGGAAACTTAAGATAATGGCTTTTTTACATGATCCGCCAAATAAAGCTTTTTTGATTTCTGGTAATAAAAGTCACGAAGAATATGTTAAAGGAATATTAAAAAGTTTTAATATTGATTTTCGTAATAATGAAGATAAAAAACTTTGGGAAATAGCTAAAAATGCCGACCATATATCTTCGGCGGAAGACAGATTTTCAAATTTTAGAGACGATTCTCAAAATAGGATAACAGTTGATTGGGATAAATCCCCCGTTTTAAAACATCCTTTGGAGTCGGAAGAAGGTAAATTTGATTTGGGATCATTAAAAGGTTTTGATGTAAAGAAATTAGAAGGTAGTATAAATATTGTTATCAATGATATCGTAAAGAAATCCGAAGAAGATGGAAAAATAAATTACAAAAAAGCGTTTTTTCTTCTATGGAGAAACTTTAATTCTTTATTAAAAAAACAAGACGACGATATGGGTGCTTTATGGGATTTGCTTCCGGCAGAGACAAGAATGCCAAATCATTCCATTTGGCATCATAATAGGATGGTATCAGCAATTGCAGGCTCATTATACGGAAAAGGAGAAAACTCTTTGGTATTAATGACTATAGGTCCTGTTCAGGATTTTATAAATACCGCAAGAAGTACAGCAGATTACTGGGCGGGTAGTTATTTGCTTTCATATCTTTCATTTGAAGGAATGAGAACATTTGCTTATGAATTGGGCCCTGACTCAATAATATTCCCTGATTTAAAAGAACAACCCATAATGGATTATTGGCTTAATAAAACTTTTGGGGAGAATTTTACTGACAAGCCTCATAAGGGAGATTTGTCGTCTCCGTCTCTTCCAAACAGATGGCTTGTCATCTGCCCTAAGGAACACGCTCAAAATTTGGCTAAAAAAGCGGAAGAAAACATAATGAATAAATGGAAAGAAATAAAATCAAACTGCGCAAAAAAACTTGGATTAGAAAAAGAGTTTGAATTGCTTAATAAACAAGATTCCTTCTTAGAAATTTATTGGGTTACTTTAGATTTGCCAAAATACATTAAAGATAAAAAAAAAGAAAAGCTTATAGAAGAGGATAGTAACAGTGAATTTTATAATTTTTATTCAAATTTCTTATCAAATTTTGAGGTTCCAGATAACTTTAAAACTTTTTATGACCAAGCAAAAAATGTGTACAAACCTAATCAAGGCAGTTATTATATGCTATATGTAACTTTAATAGAAAAAATAATGGGAGCAAGAAAAGCAATAAGAAATACTAAACAATCAGAAGAAAAAGGATATAAATGCACTCTTTGCGGTGAAAGAGAGGTAATTCATGCCAGCGATATTAATTGCGAAGACCATAACGAAATAACCGGTTACTGGAAAAATTTAGCTCAAATAATAAATGAAAAAGCGGGGTATAATACCGTAAAAGATAATGAAATGCTTTGCTCGGTATGTTTGACTAAAAGAGCGATAAATAAATTACCTAATGATATTTTGGGTATAGATTTGAATAAGGATTTTCCTTCAGTTACCGAGATAGCGGTGGCTGATTTTAAGTATAAAATTGCGGAAAAATGTAAAACCAACAGTGATTTGAAAAAAATAGTAAATGAATTTTCAAGTTTAATACCCTCTTCTTATCATACTTCAACATTACCTAAAGTTCATAGGATATGTTCTGATAATGAAATACCTAATTTTGCAAAAATAGACGGTTCTTTGCTTTTTGAAGAAACATACGATAACGAAAATTTTGATAATAAAGAAGCCGCAAAAGAAGCTCTTAAAAAATTATTAGCTAAAGCGAAAGAATTAGGGATTTCAAAACCTTCTCCTTATTTGGGTTTCATTTATTTTGACGGCGATAAAATGGGCGAATGGATAAGCGGGACCCATGAGGGATATCCTACAATAGAAAGCGTATTACACCCAGATGTAAAAAATAAACTCAAGGATGATGATACTTGGCAGAAAATAAAAAATTGCAAACTTCCTTTAATGCCTTCGACACAATCGGCTATAAGTTCCATACTTTTAAGATTTTCATTGGATGTAGCAAGAGTTGTCGCCGAAGTAAATCACACAGGTAAATTAGTTTATGCCGGAGGAGACGATGTGGTTATAATGGCACCGTTATCTGAAATAATGGATATAGCAAAGGAAATAAGAGAATGTTTTTCAAAAGTAGGGGTAATTGAGAAAAAAGAAAATACTGAAAAAATGGTGAGATTCGATTATAATAAGGTTATAAATGATCCTAGAGAAAGAAAAGAAAAAACCATATATTTTTCTATGGGTAAAAACGCTACGGGAAGCGCGGGGATTGCCATAGCCCATTATCATAACTCGCTTAAAGACTCTCTTAATCACGCAAGACAAGCCGAAAAATTTGCTAAAAATGTAGTGGGAAGAGATGGGTTTGGGATAGCTTTGCTTAAAAGGTCGGGAGAGCACTCAATATTTGGAGCCAAATGGGAGTTATTAAATAAAGAATTATCAGAAATAATTTATATGATAGTTTCTGGTGTTTTATCCAATCAGTTTATAACCCAGTTATACTCGGAGCTTGAAACATACTTCGGTTTTAACGAAAATCTAAGAAAAGAGATAATAATGTCAAGAGCAAAATATCTTGCAAAAAGGCATATACACATAAATCAATCTAATAAAAAAGAAGTTGCAAAATATGTTTTTAATGCATTAAAAAAGTTGAATAACAATTCACTTAAAAATCATTTTATTGAATTATACAAAGTTGAAGAGAAAGAAGCTATAGGTATGGTTAATAATTTTAACGATATTAATATAAGCCAAAATGATTTTGTAAAAAAAATAGAAGAAATTTTAATAAAAAAAATAGAAGAAATTTTAAATTTAAATATTGAGATGGTTAGTATTCTTACCGATCATTTTAAAAGATTCTACGAAATATCTGCTAAAATAACTTATCATGATGAAAGTGAGAAAAAGTTCAAAGAAGGTAAAATGAATGAAAAAGACCATCTTGAAAATCTTAGAAACTTTTTAAGTTTTATATCATTTTATTCAAGAAATATTAAATCTGATAGATTAAATATAAGGGAGGAAGTAAATGCCAACGCTTGAAATAATACCCAAAGACCCTTTGCTTTTTAGAGACGGAAAGCCTTTTACTATGGGCTCTTCACATACCGCAGATTCTATATTTCCGCCTAAACCTTCAGTTTTTGCAGGCTTTATAAGAAGTAAGGTTTTTATAGATAATTGGGCTGGAGATGAAAGTAAAACATGGGAAAGGGTGAGAGAAATAATAGGCGATAATAAAGATAATAATTATGGAAAACTTCAAATAAAAGCCATATTTTTGAAAAAGGAAAATGAGTATTACTTACCGGTTCCGCTTGACTTGGTAAAGGAAAAAAGAGGCGATAAAGTCGGAACCCTTGTTCCTCAAGATTTTTCGAATAAATTTTCTTATTCTACAAATATAGAGCTAAAAGAATTTCCTTTCATTCCAAAAGATATAAAATTTGCAGAAAATGTTTCGGGATTTATTTCTTTTGAAAAAATGAAAAAATATCTTTGTGGTGAGAGTATAAGCAAAGAAGATATAATGGAAAGAAAGGATTTTGTAGAACTTGAACCGAGGGTAGGTATAAAAATTAAATCAAAAACTAATACTGTGGAAGAGGAAAAACTTTATTCGGCAAATTTTTTAAGATTTAAAAAAGATTGCGGTTTTGTCGTTTTATATGAGGGAGTAGATATTGGTAGTCAAAATGGCGATTATTACTTGGGTGGAGAAAAAAGACAGGTTTATTTTAAAAATTTAGATAATGCTATTGGTTTTGATGACAAAAATTTAAAAGAAAAAATTAGCAAAAATAAAAAGTTTAAAGTAATACTTATAACTCCGCTTGAAATGGAAGACAAAATAGAACCTTTGGGTTTAAAAGAAAAACTAACCGGAAAAGCAGAATTTGTAACTACAGTATATAAAATCGAAAACATTGGTGGTTGGGATATAGCCGAAA
>JAWALV010000035.1:0-4471 GCA_038886595.1 Candidatus Pacearchaeota archaeon
AAAAGGCAAAATTCCTTCTCTTTTTAAATTTATTTCAGAACCTATAATGTATTTTTTTTCTATTTCTAAATTTTTTGATTCTATTTGTTTTTTTAAGTCTAAAAAAACTTTTGTATCTTCTACTTTTAATTCAAAATCTTTTTCTTTTAATAACTCTAACATTAATTTTAAATTAGGATATTCTTCTTTATTCTCGAATTTATTATAATCTTTATCTGTTTCTGTAACTAAACAAGTTATTATTTTTTCTCTTAAAAGCTCATTTAAATTTTCCCTTATCTTATCAAAAAATAAAATTCCATCAATGTTTTTTGATTCATAAAATTCTTCTTTTTTTATTAAAAAAAAATAACTATTTATTGTACACTGTTCAAGATATTTTTCTAGTCTATATTCCAAATCTTTTTTCTCTAAAGCAATTTCTTCTAATTGTTCAAATCCTTTTAACTTATAATCAAATTTATTTCTATAGGAAACAATTTGAACAAGAGCATATAAGCAAATAACTAAAACCATAACAACGAAAATTACAATATCTAAAGTAGATTTTTTATTTTTCATTTTGACATTCTTCTATAAAATATTTAATTAAAGCAAAATATTTTTCTGGAAAAAAGAAAAAATAATTATTTTCTAAAATACTGCCTTTATAATCTATTATCTCTCTTGGAAAATTTCTTTCTGGATAACGAAAGTAATAGAAAATCTCAAAACCGCTATCATCAACTCCAGTGTAGGCAGATGAAGGTGTTGCAAGAGCAAGTTTCGTTTCTTTTAGAACCACAAATAAAGAATAGTTTTGACAAAATATTTGTTTTTCTTTTAAATTTTCTTTTATTGATTCCTCTAAATTAACATATTCTTTACTTTTTTTGTCTAATAAGAAAGCATTTTTAGTTACTGAAATAAACGAAGTACTTTTTTTATTTTCTAATATCTTATTAAAATCTCTGTAAATATCAAAAAACTTTTTATTATCTAATTCTTCTTCTAACAATATAAAAAGTCTTCTTTGTTCCTCTTGATTTAAAAAAGATTTTGTTTCAACTAGCGACACCATCGAAGGGATATCTCCTCTTTTATCTAATAGATCTTTCAAACTTACAAAAAAAACAAAGATTAACAAAATAAAAAAAATAACTATCGTTGCTACAAACCAAGAAAAGGTGTTCGAAATCTGTGCCTTTTTACTTTTTTTCATTTTCAACAAAACTTTTTTTATTTCCATGATTTTGAGAAGCTGTAAATAATTCCAAAAACAATAAAGTTTTTTTATTTTCTTTTTCGTTAAAATAATTAACAACAAATTTTGTTTCCGAACAGATAGGAAGATAAAAACCTTTTTGTTTTATTAAACACTCCTCCTCATATGAAAATTCTCCAAACCTAAATTTTTTTATTTCTTCTACACTTTCATTTTTTATTCTTAAATGCAAAAAAAGGAAAGAATTTTTCTCTTCTTTAAATCTCTCTTCATTTAAATTACAATTTTCAAAAAAATCATCTTTATTCCAAGATAATACTTCTCCCTTTAAATATCCATTTTTTATTACACAATCCAAAATTTTTTGTTGCAAAAGAGAAATTTCTTGTGCGCGAATATCTATTGGAGAACTAAAATGATTTATAACCGCGATTGTTACAACTATCCCAACTAAAGCCAGGCAAATAAACCACCATAAAGAAAATATTTTCTCGGCTGCTTTTTTATTCATTTTGTTTTTATTGTTAATTTTCCTCCAATTATTTTATCATCTTTATCTAAACCTAAATGAACTTTTGTTAAATTTTCATCCATTTCTATTTTAGAGAAAAAAGGATAAACAAAACCTCCTTCTTTTTTTGTTTTAATCTGAACTAAACTTTCAAATTGATTTATAATTATCATTTCTTCCTGCATAAATTTGTAATCCATTCCATTTTTTTGAGCATTTTTTATTAAATCAGTTATATTTATTTCAAAAAAATCTCCTTTTTCTGCTCTGTTTAGCATCAAACCTATTTTTTTTGCATAAACTTCTTCATAGCGAAGAGCTTCAGAAGAAACTTTATTAATGAAAAAAAGCATTATTGACATGAAAATAAGATTGAGAACTATGAAAATTACAATTGGATAAATAATATCAGCTCTTTTGTTTTTCATTATTTTATAAAACAGACCAATATTATAAATTTAACCACTAACCGATACTTGCAATGTAAAAATCTCCCCTTTCATTAAACTTGGTGAATCCTTCGCTTGTATAGTCGATTAGAAAAATTCCTGCCGCATAATCTGCTTCTGGGAATTTTCCTTCTAGTCTTTCTTTTTTTAAGTGAATCCAGTCTCCTGCTCCCCACCCTACCAAACTACCTATAAAAACTCCTTTAAAAGATGAGGTCGGGCTTTTAAAAATAACGGCGCCAAGGATTCCTCCACCTATTCCTCCAACAACGCTTCCAATAATCGCTCCCATTGCAGTAGGTCTCGCTTCGACATACATTATTGCTTGGGTTGTTGTTAAGTTTATTTTTGCATTGAAGAAATCATTCAACAATTCTTTATCTTTTTGATTTTGGAGATTTGTTTGTCCATCGCTTCCAACAACACTTTGTCCAAAAAGAATATTCATTGTTTCTCCGTCATAAGAATTTCTTAAAAAGTCCCAATAAGAGACATCCATTTGAGGATGTTTATATCTTAATAAATAGTCGTTGAAACCAGCGAGTTCTTTTAATTGTGGTCCATCATCATTTTCTGTTACAGTCTCATCAAACTTTATCCTTGAACATATGACTCCAACAGAACCAATTGAACTTTTAGGCGTTATTTCTCTTTTAAAAATAGAATAAGCTCCTCTTCCAAGCATATCCCAGCAGTCTACCATTTCTCTGGCGAGCAAAGTTTTTATTTGTTTTTCAGCTTTTTCTCTATCTTTGCTTATTCTATAAGTTGAATATTTTCCTTCCAAAGAACCAAAATCTTTCTGACACTCACCACGCATTATTTTATTTGTTGTGACACAAATTTTTTTTGTTTTGCATTTTAGTTGAACTAAGTCCTTAACTTGAGAAGCAGCAATCCCGTCTGGAAGTGTTCCTCTCATAACTGCACTTGCTTTGCATGTTTCTCTATCTAAATCTTCTGTTTTTATTAACTGATAATAAGTTAGAGCAATTATAACAATACTAACTACAACTATAACGATTGCTACAATCATTCCGACAGTTATTTCGCCTCTTTTCATATCTTTCCACTAGTCAACTTTTTAATTAAAAAATATAGTGCAGCACTTAATATGATTGTAAAGATAAACCATATTATATATTTTCCTAGTTGTTCAAAGTTGCCTTGGGATTTTTTCTTTAATAGTGAAAAGTTATTCTTCATATAAAAAGATTATTTTTTTGTTTAGTTCTTTCATTATTCTTCTTACCTCTCTTATTTTTATAGAAATTTCATTATATTCTTCATCACTAAATTCCGAACCTATATTTTTTTTATAATTAGTAGAATATTTTATATAAATATCTTCAAGCTCTTTAATTTTTGTCTTGAGCAAAGAATAATCTTTCTCTAATTGCAAAATTTCGTCTTCTTCAAAACTTTCTTTTAAATTTTTTATATCTTCTTCTATATCCTCTTGTTTAGTTTTCATAATTCCTATTAATTCAAATAAAGTTTTATCGGCAATTCTACCAGACTCTTCTGCCTCTTCAAAAGCTTTTAAAGCCTCATTTCTTACTCTTGCAGCAACATAAACATCACAAGTAGTACCAGCAAAAGTTGTCACCACTCCTGCAGTCTTAACTCCTTTTAAAAAAAGATTAAAAATTTTATTTCCAGCTAATCTTGAAATAGCTGCAGAAGCCCCTTTTCCTGCTGACAATATAACATCGTCTCCCAATGTTGCTGTTTTTGTTATCGTCTCTCCTGTTTTTGTCATTGTTTTTAAAACAACTTTAGACCCTTTAGCCAAATAACCTACTAATTTCCCACCTTCATCTACAACTTCTCCAGTTTCTTTTATTACAAGGTTAAAAGCTTTATTAGTTCCATCTTTAGACAAAATGTACTTTCCAGCATAATTTGATTCTATTAATAAACCAATTTCTTTTCCATCTTTCGCCAAAACAATAGCATTTTTACCAGGCGGTAGTGCTATTTCAGAAACTTTCATTATACCCTCTGAAGCGGAAAAAACCCTTTCGACTGCGCTTGCGGCGGTTAAACCGCTCCAACCCAAAAAACTGCAAATAGCACCCAGTTTTACAAAATAATCATAATCTTCCGGTTCGTATTCTTTTGCAAGAATTTCTACATTATCTTTTTTAACATTAATCACTAAAGTTGATGGAATCTTCTCCACTAAAGCACAATTGGGAACAGTAATATGACAAGAACTTAATACATTTATTTGTTTGTTGAAATTAGCACAAACACCTTTTTTTTTGCAAGAATCTTTTAAAGTATCTTTAATACCTTCTGTCT
>JAWALV010000036.1:0-4418 GCA_038886595.1 Candidatus Pacearchaeota archaeon
GAAAGTAAAATTTTCTTGTTTTTTTAAGATATATTTCGGCTCATACTTTTTAGTAAAAAAATAAGCCGATATTACTCTAGCTATAAAAGATAAGAAAAAAAGAATAAAAAATCCAATTAACAACATATTGAATTTTTTAAAAAAATCTAATAATAAACCTGCAATTATAGAAGAAAATACAATAAAAATTAAAACTATTTTGTTTCTGTAAGAAAAATATCTCCCAAATTCTTTTTTTTTAACTATATCTTTCATCCAAGAAGTCCAAATAGGACCAGAAATAGAACCAAAAATAATAACTAAACTATAAACTATTATTAAAATTATCCAAGAAATTAAAAAAAAATCTTTGTTTCTAAGAAAAAGGACCCCGGGTATTATAAACATTAACCAAGATAATGCTTGAAGAAAAACCAAGATTGAAACAGCTTTTTTTCTTGTTGTTTTTAACAAAATTCTATAACTTAAAAATTGCGAAAGATTTCCTAATAAAGAAGGAATAGATGTTAATAGAGAAATTATATAGTTTGGAGAGTTTAAAGCTAAAGCATATGCAGAGACATTTCTTAAACCAAAACCTTCAGAAAAAGCATACGAACTACCTTCAATAATACTAATTTTTTTTGCTTTTTCTTTTAATAACTTTTTAGAAACCATCCCCAGAAAAAAATTTCAATTCTTATAAATCTTACTATTAAAGAATCCACTTTCCTTTTTCTTGTATTATTTTTCCATCAACAATAATTTTTGCTTTTTTCATATCCTTAACAATGTCCCAATGTATAGCAGAATCATTTCCTCCACCATTATCTTTGTAAGTCATTCCTAATGCTAAATGAATTGTTCCGGAAATTTTTTCGTCGAAAAGAAGATTGTTTGTGTATTTGCTTATTTTTGGATTACAACCGATTCCGAATTCACCTACATACGAAGCATTTTCGTCGGTTTTCAGCATTTCTTTTAAGAAATCTTCATTAGAGGAAGCTCTTGCTTCAATAACTTTTCCTTGTGAAAATCTTAAAAAAATGTCCTTAACTTCTTTTCCACTTCTTATTGAAGGATATTCAAATTTTATCCAACCATCTAAACTTTCCCTAAAAGGTGCCATAAAAATTTCTCCCGCCGGCATATTGTCAAAATCTAAATCATCTTTAGCCTTTGAGCCGTGAACTTTAAATTTCAAATCAACATTTTCACCTATTAGATGAACTTTGCTTCCTTCCTTAAATTTTGACAAAATTTTTTTCATTATTTTAGATAGCGATTTCCAATCAACACCTATGGTTGCTCCATAAACAAAATTTTCATATTCCGTTAAAGACATATTTGCTTCTTGCGCCAAAGCCAAACAAGGATAAGCAATTGTTGTTCTCTTTATTTTATCTTTTTCATTACATACATAATCGGAAATAGGATGCAGAATTTTTCCTCTGAGAGCAATTTTTTTAGAGTCACAATTTGTTAATTCTCTTGTATTTCCTTCTGTGTCTATGCCAATATAACATTCAGCTTGTTTTACTGTATCAAACCAATAATGCGGAAAATGTTCGAGTTGTTCTTTTGTCGCATATTTATAAAAAAAGTCATTTACGTCAGGCAAACCAACTTTTACAATAGGTATTGCTTTTTGTAATATTATTTCTTTGTAAAGTTCAACAAGAAAAGGAATTGCTTCGCTACCGCCAGAAATTATCACTTTGTAACCAGGTTTAACCTTTACGCATTCTCTCACAGCAAACTGCGCAAGTTTTCTTGTTCTTAAATCGACTGGCATTTTATCTTATTATTTTTATTTGTAGTAACTTTCAAGTTAATACTCTTTTTAAAACTATCTAAAATACAAAAGCCTTTTAAAACTTGTTTTAGTTTGTTTTTTTATGGAAAGAAGTTATATTGAAGATGTTTTTAAAAAGAAAGAAAGAGAAAAGATTTTGGTTAAAGGATGGGTTTATGATAAGAGAGATTTAAAGAAAGTTAGGTTTATAGTTCTTAGAGATATTACAGGAAGAGTTCAAATTGTCGGTATAGAAAAAGAAACAGACAAAGAAATTTTCTCTTTAATGGACAAAATAAATCGCGAGACAGTAATCGAAGTAGAAGGAATTATTAAAGATTCTAAACAAGCACCCGGCGGAAAAGAAATAAACCCAACAAGTTTAAAGATCTTAGCAGAAGCAGAGAATTCTTTACCTATTGATGTTTCAGATTATTCAAAGACTGATTTACCGATAAGATTAGATAATCGTTTTTTGGATTTTCACAGGGAAAAAATTCAAGCTATTTTTAAAATACAAACAGAAATTTGTCATGCTTTTAGGGAATTTTTCTATCAAAAAAAGTTTATTGAAATTCAACCACCATACATAATTTCAGCGGCTAGTGAAGGGGGAACAGAACTTTTTCCAGTGCAATATTTTGAAAAAAAAGCTTATTTGGCTCAGAGTCCACAGCTTTACAAACAAATGCTTGCTTGCTCGATGGAAAAAACTTTTTCTATTGGACCTGCTTGGAGAGCTGAAAAACATAATACTACAAGACACATAAACGAGATAAGAATGATTGATGTTGAGGCGGCTTTTCATGATCAGTTTTCAATTATGAAACTTTTGGAAGAATCTGTTCAATATGTTGTTGAGAATGTTTTAAAAAATTGTAAGAAAGAACTTGATATTTTAGGAGTTAGAAATATTAAAGTTCCAAAAGGTGTTTATTTGCATTATGAAGAAGCAATCAAAAAAGTTGGTGGGAAAGTTGGCGAGGATTTTTCACCAGAACAAGAAAAAAAGCTTTGCGATATGTATCAAGGAGATATTGTTTTTACTCATTCTTGGCCAACTAAAATCAAGCCATTTTATATTATGCCAAAAGATGAAAATCCTGACTCAAAAGAAAGTTGTGGTTTTGACGCTCTTTATTTAGGTGTTGAAATTTCTTCAGGGGGACAGCGTATTCACATTCCTAAACTACTCGAGAAGATGATAAAGAAAAAGGGCCTTAATCCTAAAAATTTTGAAAGTTATATAAATTCTTTTAGATATGGTGCTCCTCCTCACGCAGGTTGGGCGATTGGTATTGAAAGGTTAACTCAAGTAATATGCGGTTTAGATAACATTAAAGAAGCAACAATGTTTCCAAGAGACAGAGATAGGTTAATTCCTTAAAATTTTTAGATAAACTTAAAAATAAGAGCGATTTTATTTTTATAATGGTTCAAACAACTGCAAGAATAAGAAAAGGAAAAAATAATTTTGAAATTTTGGTTGATTTAGAAGAAGCACTTAAAGTAAGAAAGGGAGAAGGAGATGTTGCTAAAGCTGTTTTAACGAATGGTGTTTTTTATGACTTGAAAAAAGGGGAGCACGCGGCAAAAAATATTTTAGAGATAGAATTTGGAACAGGTGACTTTTATGAAATTTGTAAAAAAATAATTACAAACGGTGAAGTTGTTTTACCTTCTGAATACTTAAAACAAGAAACAGAACACAAATACAAACAAGTTGTTGATTTTTTAAGCAAAAATGCTGTTTCTCCTCAAGGAATACCCTACACACCTGACAGAATAATGAAAGCTTTGAAGGAAGCTAAAGTAAATGTTAAAAACAAACCAATAGAAAGTCAAGTTAATGAGATAATAGAGAACTTGCAAAAAGTTTTGCCAATAAAAATTGAAATAAGAAAAATCAAATTAACAATTCCTGCAATTCATGTTGGAAAGGCCTATGGAGTTATTAGTGAATTTAAGCAAGATGAAGAGTGGCTCTCCAACGGCGACCTTGTTGTAAAGGTTACTGTGCCTGCAGGGCTTTTACTCGATTTTTACGACAAACTCAACAAAGCAACTCACGGGGCTTGTTTAAGTGAGGAGTTAAAATAATAAAAAGGAATTTTATTAACTTTCAAAAACTTTCTTAAAAAATTTCATTAAACTTATAAACACAAATATCTCATTTATTTAATGGAAAAAAGAGGACAACAAGAAATTGCAGGATTTGTGATTATTGTCTTACTGGTTATGGTCGCCGTTTTTATTTTTGTTATAATGTATTTTGCAAACAAAAAAGAAGAATTAAAAGATATTGAATTACAGGTTCTTCTTAATAGTATGTTAAAAGTTACTACTGATTGCTATTTAGAGGAAAAAACACCTTCAAATTTAGAAGAAGTTATTGAAGACGCTTATTCTTCTATTCCAAAATCTTGCAAAAATAAAGAAAAATCTTCAAGAGATTTTTTAGAAGAGTATATTCCTTCAGCGATGAAAAAAATTATAGATTTAGAAACAAAATTTGATTTTTATATTCTTGAAATTGTTAATAAAAATGATGGCACCGTTATCAAAAGATTCTCAAACGGAAACTGTGAGGCCAAAGAAACTAAAATAGCAGATTCTTCTATATCAAACCAAGATTTGTTAATTT
>JAWALV010000037.1:0-4387 GCA_038886595.1 Candidatus Pacearchaeota archaeon
AGGCAATTTTTCAATCCATTTATTTTCTAATTCTTTCATCAACTTTTTAGCTTTTCTTTGTTTTTCGGTTTCAATGTCTTGCTCTATGGTCTCAACTTTTGAAATGTCTACAAAACCAGAAACCGAAGGAGCGGATAAGGTAGCGACATAACCGCTCTCAGTTTGTTTAACTTTCGTAGTAATTGGAATTGTTAGTGGTTCTCCTTTTTCGCTTTTCAAAACAACTTCTTTATCAATTAAAGAAGTGGCGATGGCTTCTCCGCTTTTCATCAATTCTTGAGCGATTTTTGCACTTTCTTCCACGCTTGGCGCAAGAACTTCCTTTCTCTCTCCACTCGGAGTAACATAACTAACAGCAGGAACAGTTGTTGTAGCCGGAACGCTCACTGTTGTTGGTGGTGTTTCAGGAGTAATTTTTTCCCAGGCATGTGTCATCGGGCCAGTTTGCCCAGCATAAACATATCCTCGTTCATACATTGCCTCAATGTCTTTTGCAGTAACTTGAGATGCAAGTATTTCAACTCTTTGAGGCGTTTCTTTTTTAGGTTCTTCCAATGCCTTTTTCTCAGCTTCTTTACCAGTATAGGTTGTTGGAGAAGTGGCGGTTACGTAATTATTTACTTGAACATCGGGTCTAAACTCAACAATTTGAGATTTTAGAGCAGAATGTAATCGAGCAAGTTTTCTTATTTCTTCTTCTGAGCCAGAGTAGGTTATTCGTGCGCCGGTGTTTGTTATAACAACTAATTTTGCCATGATTTTATTTAATTTTCTCTGTTTTAATTATTTTCAACTACTATTTAAAATTAAGTTTTAAATAGGAAAAAATCGCATTTTAATATTATAACTTAAACGCTTAGTATTACTTCTGTCGGCATCTTCTTTATTATCGAGCCTAAAAGGAAGGAAAATTTTATTCTCGCTATTTCATATTCTTTTTTTATGCTTTCTTCTACAGATGTTGTTTTTTTATTTATTTCATTTTTTAATTCTTCGTCATTTTGGATTTTTTCCAAATATGCTTCCTTATCTACCCATCCAGATTCTAAAGAGACATATTCAAACGTCTTAACAATTTCGATGAAATGCTCTTTGTTGTTTATGTTGTTAATTGCCTGAGAAACAAACATGTGTATCCACAAATTCTCAGGCAGTTCTTCTAATTCTTTTATTTCGACTATTTCGCTCGACATTAGTCATCACCCTTTCCTTTCCACATTTTTTCTAAAGTTCTTTTTATGATGTGAATAGTTCGGGAAGGAAGTTCCGGGCAAAGCATTCTTATCGTTGAAGTTGAAACTTTGCCTTTCTTTTGAGTTAAATCATCAATAACATACTCGTTTTCAGATAATTTTTTTATTATTTCATTCAGCTCGTTTTCGCTCATTCCTTCGTATTTTTTGAATTTTTCTATTTCGATTAAGAGATTTGAACGCAGTGTTTTTTTGAATTCGGTGCTTTTTTCTTCGTATTTTTCGATTAGTTTTTCGCTTGGTAAACTCATTTTTAGTTTTGTTAAGGTAATTAATTTATAATCTTCTTCTCTAAGAAGCCTTATTTTACTATAAAAAATCTTTTCTCCCCAAAGGTCTGTTTTTACTTGCCTTAAATCTAAATAAACCTCTACTTTTCTTCCTATCACTGTTTTTTCAGTAAAACCAACAAAATTGGTTAACAACCTTATTCTTTTATCTAACCAAGAGAGCGAAGGAACAACAAATATCGCCATGCTTCGCAAATATCTAAAAGTTGCTAAAGTATAAGCAATTGCCCTGTTCGTAAAACTGTACCACAATTGTGCTGGTGCCGTAATTTCACCCTCATCAACAACAATTACTTGTCCAGTCTTTCCTTTTTCTTCCACATAATCTACAACTCTAAGAAACTCACTTGGCGTATAAACAACTTTTTGTATATTAAAATCCTCGTCAATTATCTCGCCAAGACGTAAAGCCGTATAGCTTTTTCCACAACCAGTCTTTTGCGCAGGTCCGCCGGTAACACACATTACAATTCCAACACGCTTGTCAGTGAAGTAATATCTAAAAAATCGCCTTATAATTTCTTCTCCAGATTCTCCTTTTTTTATTACACGAAATGCAAGCGTTTTAATACTTTCTTTTTTTTCGACATTTTTGTCGTCATTCATTTCATATCACTCAATTATAACACTGTTATAAACCATTTCGCTCAATTATAACACTGTTATAAATCATAATTAATTATAACACTGTTATAAATCATAATTAATTTTAATTTAAATTATATATGCGACACCTTTAATTTTTTTCCAAAATATACTTTGTTTTCACTTTTCCTACAAAAAGTGAAAAATAAAATAAAAAGTTAAGAAAAAAATGACAAAATAAAAAGAAGAATAAAACGAAAAACAAATTGTTAGAAATTATTATTTTATATTGTTTTTTATTTTATTTTTCCCGCAAATCTTCTTACTCTTCGGGGTGCAAAGTATTCTTCGAATGCCGTGCTTTTATGCCCAGTCCAGGATTTTAACTCTTCCGGCATCGCTCCCAAAACCCTTGCCAAATAAGTTAATCTGGAGTGACGCAAGTAGTGAAATGTTATGTATTTGCTTTTATCTTCGCCGTGTAATTTTTTATTTAGTTGCAAAAGAATTTGTTGATACCTTCTTTTTCCACATTTAAAAATTCTTTCTTCTTCGCCTTTATCTTTAATATACTCAAGAACATTTTGAATAAAAGGATCATTAAAGGAAAATGTCGGATAACCTACCTTACCATGCTTTTTCGAATGTATTAAAATAGTTATGTAATTTTTTCCAATTGAAAAATTGGATTTTTTTAACTCAATTATTTCGCTTATCCTCGCTCCAGTAAGCCATGAAAGCATTAGTAAAATTTTCATGTCTTCTCTTTCGCAAGCATCGATATATCGCTTTATCTCATCTAAAGAAACTATTTTGAAATCTTCTTTTTTTATATAATATCGAGGCATATCACTTTCGCATTTCAATAACTTCTAACAACAAAAGATATAATAAAATAAAAATACCAGAAAGTAAAAGTTCGATAGAACTTATATTATAACCAACAATTTCATTAATTAAATGAAGATTAATCATATTTCTGCAATCTTCTGGATTTTCTTTGCAAAAATATAAAAATTGAGTTATGTTTGGTTCAGTGTAAAACTTTATTAGTGGTTCCATGCCTATTGTGGAGTTTATCCCATATCTTTCAAAAATCCCTTGATGAACTCTTTCGTGAAGGTATATTGAGAAAACATTAGCAAAGATGGAAACAATTAAAAATACTACAACGCTAACAATTATTTTTATATTTTTCTTGAAATTATCATTTTGTTTTTTATCTTGTGTCAAGGCATTTTCATCTGGAAGCAAGACATTATTTATCATATAATTTCACTTTTATCGAAACAAATATTTAAAGATTTCGAAAAGTGAAATTTTAAGAAAATTAAAATATTTAAATTTTGCTTTGTTTTTTAAATATCATGGACAAGGAAGAAAAGAAAAAAATAAAATCTTTAATAAAAAATTTTTACGAAGAATTTGCTATAGACGGAAAGGTTTATCAAATGGCATTTTCTCGGATTATGAGAAAAAAAGATAAACATTTTGCTTTGTTTGAAATTAGAGAAAAAGAATAAATAAAAAGAAATTAAAAAAGAAAAATCAAAAAATAAATTAAAGTGTTGAGATGCTTTGCTGTTTTTATATTATTTCATCTGGGTTTTGTTTTTTGCTCATAAGTTTTTCTAAGCGTTCATTTACTGCATCTAAATCATCACCGATCTCGGACAACGGGATACCTGTATCAATTAGTTCGATGCCTTGCGGTTTTTTAGGTGTTTGCTCGGAATGTGTTTCAACGATTGGTCGGGGTTCTATTGGCTCGGTAGGAGTAGGTTCTTCCTGTTCTTCGGATGGTTTATTTGCCCCACACTGAGGGCAGAATGGTAGTTTCTCGGAATAAATTGCCCCACATCCGGGGCAGTTTATCATCTTTACTTTACTAGTCTGAACTGCTCGGCATGTCTGAATTGTAGGCGTAGGCATTGCTTGCTGTTCGAGATTTAGGGATTTTTCAAGCTCGATTAGACGCTTTGCTTCAAATTCCCATGCTGTTAGCGTTCTCATTCGTGCTCCAAGCCTCAAGGCATAAGCTCTTGCTTCTTTGGGATTTTCTTTGTAAATTTTTATGAAAACTTTTTTTACATCAACCCAATTTTTTAATTCATTTTCATTCATGATTTAATTATATTGATAGAAAGATTTAAATATTTTTCGGGGGTGTCTCTCTCTCTTTTTTCACCCCGCCTTGATAGATATAATTCAAAAAGGGAGAGAGAGTATTAGTTATTATATTTTCTATTAGTTATTTAG
>JAWALV010000038.1:0-4322 GCA_038886595.1 Candidatus Pacearchaeota archaeon
TAGAGAGATTGATTTACAAATAGACAGTTACTTACTTGACTTTCCAGAGGATACAGAAATTGAAAGAAAATGGGAAGAGATAAAAGATAAGCTTCTTAAAGTAAGCCTTACAAAAAAAAGACTTCAAGCATTAAGAAGCCTCTGGCGAAACTTCAAAAACTCTCGAATGAATTGGAAAAAATTAATAAGTGAAATATCAAATTTTCTTGAAGATAAAACCTTTATTCATTCCGAAGAAATTGAACCCTTCAATCCAAATAAGCTGAAGTTAGTAGTAATTGATTTTATTTCATAGACAAATATAATAGAATATTGTGATAAAAATTGTGATAAAACTATCAAAATTTACATCCTATTGCACTCGGCAAACCTTGCATTTAAGCCATTTCTTAATTTCAATAACTCCCTTGGGAGCAGGGGGTCGGAGGTTCAAATCCTCTCGCCCCGATGTGTAATAAGACTTTAAGAAATCTACAAATTTTTTAAAAAAATCTCCCTAAAATAGCCCAATAACCTTTTGAATAACTTTCCTGAGTTGTAATAGATTTTTCAAAAATTCAACCGAGTCTAATATTATATTGATGTATAAATAAAAATTGTATAAAATATTAAAAAAGTAAATTTAAGAATAAGAAAAAGTTGCAGGAGGAATTTGATGAAAGAAAAAGTTGCCCAATTCTTGGAAAAGGATGAAGAAAAAATACTATGGGAAGAGTTATATAGTATTTTCCAAGAGTGTGGAAAAGACAAAGTAAAAGAGATAATAATAAATAAAATAAACTCAATTAAAGAAGAATTTAAAAATTATAAAGAAATTATCAGAAAAGATTTAGGAGGTAGTTAATGGAAATTGAAAGATTAAAAAAATTAAAGGTAAAAGCATTTAGAGGATTTGTAGAAGAAAAAGAATTTGAATTTGCTCCTCTAACTATATTTTTTGGGCCTAATGGAACAGGTAAGAGCAGTACTTTAAACGCAATTGAGTGGTGTTTTTGGGGTGATAAATGTATTGGGAGAGATACTGGAATAAGAGAAAGAGTGGGATGGGAAGTTAAAAATAGAAATTCAGAGGAAGAACCTATAGTAGAGATAGAATTTAAAGACGGTAAAAAAATAAGGAGAAAGTGGAAAAGAGAAATTGAAGAAGAATCAATTTTAAAACTAACAAAGAAATACTCCTTTAATGACTTTCTTGTCGGTGTTTATCAGCATCAAGAAGTAATTAGAATAATCCTTACTCAAGAACCAAAAGTTAGAAATGAAGGTTTTGATCGGCTATTTGGTTTATCTGACTATAGAAACTTATTAGAAACCTTGCAAGAGGCTATTAGAAGAGAACTAAGATTAAATCTTGACCAGATCAACGATGAAATTTCAAATTTTCAAAATGAAATAAAAAGCAGAATTGAGGTTTGGAATAGATGGATAAACAGGGAAAAAGAGGAACTTAAAAGTAAGGGTGTAGAAGAGGAATACATTAGCAAAGAAGGAGAAAAAAAGTACAAAAAAGAAATAATTAGAGATCTTCAAGATTTCTTATTTGAAATGGCTTTAGAACCATCAGAAGATTTAAAAAATCTGAGTACTGAAACAAAGGTTAAAGAATTTGTAAATGTTATAAAGAAAGAAATAGCAACCTTAAGAAGTGAAATTCCAGATATTAAAGAACACACTGAATTATCTAAGAAAAAAGCTATACTAGAAGGCTTACTTGAAGGATATAAAGCCTTAAAAAACTCATTTAAATATAAGAAAAAAGAATTAAAGGAATTTATAGAAAAAAATGGAAGTAAAAGTGACCTTGAGAATGAGAAAAACAAGTTGATTGAAGAAATTAAAAAAATAGAAAGTGAAATAGAACAAAAGAATATACAAGGTTCAATAATTAACAAAGCAATTGAATATCTCGAAAAAGCATTATATAAGGATATTTGTCCTGTTTGTGGTAAAAGAACCGAAAACTTATTAGATCATTTGAAAGACAAGTGGGAAAGAGAATACAAAATTCAGCTTGAAGAGCTAAAAAGAAAATTAGTTCTTTCACAAGATAAAAAGAAAAAAATTGAAGAATTAATAAGAGAAATAGAAAAATTAGAGAATGATTTGATAACTGCAAAGAAAGTTTTAGATGGAAAAATTAAAGAAATAGAAGAAAAAATACGAAAGGAAATAAGAAAAGATGAAGATCCTGAGGCTATACTTAATAAAAACATAGAAGACATAGAAAGAAAATTAAAAGAATTAAAAGAAAGAATTGAAAGAAAGCAAAAGGCATTGAATGAAATAGAAGAAAAATGCAGCATTTTAGACATAATTGGAGAGATACTTGAAAAAGTGGTGTTGAGGGAAAAAGCAAGAGATATAGAGAAGTCAGAAAAATGGAGGATTATGCATCAAAAGAGAGAGGGACTTATTAAACTAAAGGAAACTTTAGAAAATATTACTTCAGCAATTATAAAAGCCTCTCGAGAAGAAGTTCAAACAAAAATTAAAGATGCAGAAAGTAAAATCAACGAATATTTTAGAAGTATAACCAAGCATCCTGATATTAAAGATTTAATACTCGGGGTGAGAGAAGATACTCGGACGGGTTTCAACAGCTATGATATAAGAGATGAAAGAGAGAATTCAGTAGTACCTATTTTAAGTCAAGGTAATCTTAATGCTTTAGCTCTTTCTATATTTTTAGCGCTTTGTGAAAAATTACCTTTTAAATTTATAATTCTTGACGACCCTTCACAAAGCTTAAGTTCCAGTGAGAAAGAAAGATTTGTTGAAGTATTAAATAGGGTATCTAATCAGAAACAGATTATAATATCTACTATGGACAAAGAATTATACGATTATCTTTTGAAACTTCCAAAAATAAAGAAAATTTATAAATTTGAGAAGTGGGATCCTCAGAAAGGGCCTTTTATAAGAGAAGAGGATTAAATAGCATGCAGACTGAAACTTATAACTTTTTAAGGGAAATTTCAAAAAACTTCAGTGAAGTAGGTAAAGTTTTACAATGCTTACTTGGATTAGCTTTTTATAAAGCTTTAGAGAAGTGTAATCCTTATAGTATAAGTATAAACCTTGTAGAGGGCGTGGATATTAATATTGAATGTGAAAGTTTTAAATATGCAGTAGAAGTAAAAATAACTCAAGGAGATCATATAAGCCTTAAGAAAAAAGATTTTGAAGGACTAAAAAAATTTAAAGAAAAAGGTTATCTTACTTTAATAGGTATTCTAAGGTTAGATTTACATTCAGAATGGATTTTTGTCCATCCCGAAAAATTTGCAAAAAGAAAATACACTTGGAAAATTAATGAACTATATACTGAAGATTTTTTTAAAGAATTAGGTAAAAAAATTAACGATCTATTTGAAAGTCTTATTTTAAATTATGCTTCTCAAGTTAAGGAAAAGGGATTAAGAGGTGTGCTGGCAATTTTAAAAAAGGAAAATATAAGATATTTTACGGAATAAAATATGTATTACTTTGCTTATGGTTCAAATATGAATCAGGAGCAAATGATAAAAAGATGCAAGGGAAAAAATTTTAAATTTATTGGTAGAGCTTATTTAAAAGGATATCGGTTTGTTTACGATGGTCAGTCTGAATATAGAGGAGGAGCAGTGGCTAATATTGTAAAATCAGAAAATGATATAGTTTGGGGAGTTCTTTATGAAATAAATAAGAATTGTCTTAAGAATTTAGATAAATATGAAGGATATCCTTATGTATATAATAGAAAAGAAGTAGAAGTAATCACTGATGATGGATATAAGTTTCTTGCCTGGGTTTATTTAAGAGAACCTAAACCATTAGGTAAACCCTCGGATAAATATAGAAAGGTAGTTCTTGAAGGAGCAAAGGCTTGTAATTTACCAGAGGATTATATAAGAAAATTTTTATAAGCTATATATTTTAATATCACTTTTTCATCTTCTTTTGATAATTTCCAATCTGTTGATTCAGCAAATTTTCTTATTCTTTCAATTTTAGATGATTTTGGTATAGCTATTACATTGATACCAATTTTCTCACAATATGGGAGAATATCCTTCTCCTATAGGTAGTATATTAAAAAATTGTGTATGACGAAAAGGGATTTGAAGATGGGGAAAATTAAGAGATTTTTGATAAAATTCCCTCCTGAGAGCCCCATTCTCACTACAGACTCTAAACTACTCTCAGGAGGGAGGAACCATGGAGGAAAAGCTCTACACAATTCTAATGGAAATTATACAACATCCTGACAAAAAACAAAGGCTTATGGATTTGATCACTCAGAAGATTTCAGAGGAGATGAAAAAATTTTTAGAAACATTTTT
>JAWALV010000039.1:0-4313 GCA_038886595.1 Candidatus Pacearchaeota archaeon
TTTCTTTGGAGTAAATCGTCTCTTTCTTTTAGTTTTAGATGAATTTTGTTGAACAAATCTTGCATAAAATCCGGAGAAAGATCCTCTAAAATTGTTTTTTCTTCTCCATTATCAAGCTTAATTTTCCAGATAAATTTATCTTCTTTACTATCAAAATCAATTATATTCTGGCCAGCGATGTTTGAAACATGACCAGAATTAATTTTTTCATTAATTGCTTCTCTAATAAACGTAGAAACATCTACTCCCAACTTATCACAATAATCTTGTAAGTGTAAATCTTCTGTTTTATCTAACTTAACTGTCCTTGGCCTATTGTAGGCTTTGCCATTAGCCATAAAAACTAAAGAAAAGCTATATTTTTAAATCTTGGGATTACATTGTAATCCCTACATTAATATTCAAGAACAGGACTTTTTTCTTTTATAAAGGGAATCAAAATATTTGCTGTTTCCTCTATTCTGTTATCTGAAATGCTAAATTTAATAGCTTCCATATTCCTAAAATTAAAAATTTCAATTCTTATATCTCTTATTTTTGAAACTTCTTTTATTTTTGAAAGAATTTTAGAAAAAACTTCTGTGACATTTAATATTTGCATTGCTACTAAATTGCCTTTTTCATCAAAATCAAAAACAAAATTTCCTAATTCAACTGCACCCGAAGATTTTCTACCATCTAAATAAACAAATAAGTCGTCATTCTCTTCATCATACTTAAAATTAAATTTTTCCATTTTATCCTATCGCCTTTTGCCAATCCCTATTTATTTTAATAACTGTTACTATAATAATCTTTCTATTTAGAGTTAGTACATAACGGTGATAAAAATGTTTTGAATAAGCAAAATAACAATCATATTTTTCTTCATTTTCTTTTTTCGATTCTTGCTGCCTAGCATAAACTAACCTAGAAGGATTTAATATGTTTTCTTTAATATCTTTTAAAGAAACATTTCTAACAAAGGCCTGAAATTCAGCGTGTTTAGTTAATATTATGTCCTCTTCTTTGTAATTTTTTAGTTTGTTCTTTAATTTTTCTAAATCCATTTTATCTAATCCTAATCTCTTCTACCTTTCTGATTATGCTATCAAGCTGTTCTCTGCTAAACTTCTCTAGAGGTCTTTCTTCTGCAAGAGGAAATTCAACAAAATCTTTTTTATCAAGATGTTTGTTAATTGCAAAGAAACTAGAAAGCATTCTTAAAAAACTAATTTGTTCAGCGTTATAATCTTTGTTGTTTTTAATAATAAACTCTTCAAATTGCTGTTTTACCATTTCTTCTGGATTAGGTAAATCTTTTAACTCGAGAATATCTCTCAAAAAAAGAACAAAATCCTGGCTTTTTTGAATGTTTTCAATTGTCCAAGAAGGATTTAGTTTTGCAAGCTCTTGTGATATTTGATATAATTCTTTCCATGTAACTCCCTCTTTAATCATCTTTTGAACAAGAACACTTTTTTTAAACTCCTCAAATCTCTTGTCCTCTTTAATTTGCATCTTGAAATTTTCAACTTCCAAGACAAGATCTGGAGCATCTAATTTTATAATCTTCCTCTTTTCTTTCTCGTAATAAATCATTAAAGGAGCGATTTCTCTAATAAGAAAATCAACATCCTCAAACGTTAATTCTTGCCAAAACTTTTCTTGCAAAACTATTTTAATTTGTTCATCTTTTTTTCTTACTGCTTCTAAATCAGATTCCCATACATTAATAACCTTCTCTGTGATAAATTCTTGAACTTTAGAGATGCCTTCAATGTCGCTTTCTTTAATATATTTAAATAAATCTATACAATTAGAAATAAATGTTTGCACTTTTCCGTCTCCAAATTCAGAAAATTTTAATAAAGGAGCGATTTCTTTTTTTATCTCCTCTATGTGTTTTTGTAAGTCATATTGTTTTGAAACTATTTTCTTTATTATTGGAATTTTGTCTCTAACAATAAATGACTTTGTATCTATTTTTCCAATTCTTTCAATAATATGGCCTTCAATTATTTCCTTTTCTCTTGGATTAAGATTTTTTTTCAAGAGCTCTAATTCTTTTATGAGAATTCTCTCTCTTATATCTTCACTTAATTTCTTATCTTTACTTACTTCTAGCTGATGCTCTAAAACATTAGAAAAATCTCCAAATTTAAAATCAAGAATCTTAAAATCTTTTTTATCATAAATTCCGTCATAACTTGGAAGCCATTCTTTATGCTTGCAGGCAGACAAACTTCTCGTACCTCTTCCGACCATCTGCCAAAACCTAATATGAGAGAAAACAGGAGTGACAAAAACGAGATTACAAACTTCTGGAATATCGATCCCCGTATCAAGAACCCCAACAGAAATAGCAATTCTAGGAGAGGATTCTTTCCTAAATCTTTCAACGGCATCCATATATCTGTCGTATTCAGAAACAATAACTTCGGTTTCGTTACATAGATTAGGATAAAGTTCATCAAAACGTTTTTTTATTGCTTTAGCATGATCTACATTCACACAAAAAAAGATAGATTTACATGGTTTTCCATCTTCTGTTTTATAACAACGATTCATAAACTCTCTAATAATTAATTCGTTTGTTTTTTTATCTATAAAGTATCTAGCAAATTTTTTTCCAGGAACCTCAAAATTATCCGGGTCTTCATCCTGTTTCATTAATTCATTTTTAAGTTCTTTATCAAGCTCCATACCTCTTATTCCTAATTTTAATACTTTAGTTTCAATAATCTGGGCATCATAAGGAACAAGAACACCATCGCGAACAGCTTCATCATAAGTATATTCTGCAGTAGGTTTTCCTCTTTCACATTCAAATAAATCATAAGTATTTTTGTCCTCGGTTTTAGAAGGTGTGGCAGTCAAACCAATTTTTAAAGAATCAAAATACTTCATTACAAGATTTTGTTTATCATAATAAGAACGATGCGCTTCATCAAAAATTACTAAATCAAAAAAGCCCGGACTAAACTTTTGAAATAGTCTTTCTCCATCACTTTGTTTAGCCATAAGGGTCTGAACAGTTGAAACATAAAATCTTTTATCCTTCGTAAACTCTTGCTCATTTAATAAACAAGAAGGAGTTGAAGAAAAAAATTTCTGGAATCCATCATAAAATGCCTGCCTACCAAGCGAAATTCTATCAACAACAAATAAAACATTTTGTATCCATCTGGCCTTAACTAAAGCATGAATTATCGCCATTGCTACTCTTGTTTTCCCAGTTCCAGTAGCCATTGTTATTAAGGCGCTTCTGTTACCTATATTAAAGTGATTTAAAATTTGTTTTACAATCTGAATGCTTTTTGATCTATCAACAATATTTGTATTTACTTCTATTTTTGAGAGATCACTCTTATTCTTTAAGAGATTAAGTCTTCTTTGTAGATCTTCTTGTGAAAAAGGGCCCGAGATTTCTCTCAGAGGATAATTTTTTTCCTTAAAATACCATTTTTTCCCATTAGTAAGAAAAGCGGGAAGAATGTAACCTCTTTGTTTTTCAATATCTCTTTGATATGTATCTGCTTGAATTCTTCCTTTTTCAGGATCTAGCGAGAATCTTTTTGCTTCAATTATTGCAATAGGCGAGCCATGTTCATCTAAAAGAAGATAATCAATAAACCTTCCTTCCTCTTTCCCATCTATTGTTTTTAAAGAATAAATCTTTTTTTTAAAGTTTGATTTAAGAGAGTTAACTTCTTTTTTTATGTATTCATCTCTCCAGCCTTCCTTTCTCAAAAAAGGATCTATGTATTGTTCTCTTGTTTCTTTTTCTGACAAATTCATAATATTATAAGACAAACTTAACTTTTAATTCTTTCTTTTTGTCTTCTTTTCTTCTATTTATTAAAAAGTTCTAGGTTAATTTTTCCAATTCCTTAATCAACTCCTCTTTTGTCCAACTTGAATAATCTTTTTTATTCATATTCATTATTTATCATTCATCTTTTTAATGCTTTCCTTTACAACATTAATCTGTTTTTGATTTAAAAAAGAAGAATAAAAAAATAATTTATACCTATCATTCATTAAATTAGATTGATATTGATTTCTTTTGTCTTCAAGTCCAAAAACATGACCAAATTCATGAGCAAGATTCCAGCCAGTTAAATCTCTCAATAAAATTTTTTCTTTGTTAAAAATGGCAAAATTATGCCCGCAAAGACTTCCCCTGCCACCGCTTTTTTTACTCTTTACATAGATTATGCTTTTGTCTGGAGAGTTATTTGTTATTTTATTGATTATAGGAAGATAAAAACTTTCACAAATTCTCTCTCTTTCTTCTTCCGAATCTCTATAAGATATTTTTGTATAGAGAC
>JAWALV010000040.1:0-3906 GCA_038886595.1 Candidatus Pacearchaeota archaeon
TATTTTTTCATCTTTTTCTATTTCTTTCAATTTTTTTCTTTTAAAGAAAGAAAGAGGCCTTTCAAAAATTTTATATAATTTTTCAGAGTATAATATCATATAGCTAGAGCCAGCAATAGTTATCATTCCAACTAATGAGACAAGAGAAGGTATATGTATTGGAAAGCCCATGATATTCTCATAAGATAAATGGCCTACTTTTACTCCCATTGCAATCAAAATTAAAGAGAATTCAGAAATCTGCGCTACTGTAAGTCCTGCCATGAAACTTGTTTTTTTACTATAGCCTAAATATCCCATTAAAATAATAACTATTAGAGGGTTTCCTATTAAAATAAAAAGCGAGAAAATTATTGTTGGCAAAATCAGTCCTCCAAATTCAGATAGAACCATTTCTGAACCTAAAAGTACAAAGAAAGATATTAGAAAAAAATCTCTTAAGTTTTTTAGTTTTGAACTTATATCTGTACTGAATGAATATTTAGAGAGCATTATCCCCCCAATTAGTGCTCCAACTTCTAGCCCTAACCCAATATAACTAAATAGAGCAGCTATTGATAACCCAAAAACTATAGAGAATAAAAAAAGAAATTCTTGTGTTTTTGAAATAAAATTTTCCATTTTCGATAAAACGTATTTTCCAAATAAAAACAATAAAAAGAAAACTAGGAAGGACTTTAATAAAACAAAAATAAATATAATAGAGGCATTCGTATTTTTAGAGATAGAAGACACAATTATTAAAATTATTATAGCAACTAAATCTTGTACTATTAAAAAACCTATTGAAATCCTGCCATATAATTTTTCTATAGCATCTTTGTCAGATAAGAGTTTCATTATTATAATCGTAGAAGAGAAAGTTAGAGCAATGGAAATATATAAAGAGGCTAAAAAAGAAAAACCTAGAAGTCTGCATATTATATAACCTATTAAAGAAGTAAATAATATTTGTCCAATTCCTGTTATTAAGGAGACTTTTCCAACTTCTCTAATGATGGAAGGATTTAAGTTTAAACCCACTATAAAAAGTAAAAAAGCTATTCCAAATTCAGAAAAAACTTTTAGAGCACTTTCTGTATTTATAAGATTTAGAAATAGTGGCCCAACCAAAACTCCTGAAAATATATAAGAAATTATTAAAGGTTGTTTTAAAATTCTGAAGATAACAGAAGTTATCAAAACTATTAAAAAAATTAAGCTTAATTTTATTATTTCTTCCATTACTCTTTTAGAAATTTGTTTATTTTTACTATATTTTCTCCTATTGTAGAATGAATTTCAGTTATTATCAAATCTTGTAGATGTTCTCTTAGTTCTCCAGTACAAAGTTCTATATTTTGATAAGGGAAAAAAGAATAATTTAGAGGAAGTTTGCAGTACATTTTCAATTTTTTGTTTTTTTGTTTATCTTTATAAATTACTTCTGAATCGCATTTTTTAAAATTTTGTCCATAAACTTTATTAAAAAGAAGTATAAAATCTTCATTTTCAAAAAATGTTCTTTGACATAAACTTATTCTATCTTCAAAACAAGTTTTATTAGGGCATTTAGCATAATAGAAAAAATTCGCATATATCAAAATAACAAAAGAGAAAAAGATAATGGAAGTAGTTCCAATAATTAATATCTTTTCTTTTGTAGTTTTTTTTGAAAACCATTTTCTTATTTCTTCTATAGGGCCTCCATTTATTTCTATTTCTCTTAAAAATTCTTCAAAAGTTACTTTCTTGTATTTTTCTTTTTTGATGAACCCTTTTATAGAAAAAAAAGTTTTAAGCGTTATAAAAATTAAATAAAGTAAGATAATCTTTATAGGATAAAAAATTTTTTTTAATTTTCTTTTTATTTTTTTCCCTTCTTTTTCATTCAAATAATTAAAGTAATTTAAAGCCTCTATTAACTCAACTTCGCTTATTTTTTCTTCTAAATGTTTTCTTACAAAAGAATTATCTTTCAAGTTCTTCACAGCTCTCTCTATAAAACTTTTAACTTCTGGTTTCATTTTATTAAATTCCACATCTTTCTTAAATCAAGAGCAGTCATTAATTTATCAAACCATGAAAGTTTATATGGTTCTCTTCCAGGTTCACATTCTATATTTTTTTTAGGAAAAAGGAATATTTCTAATAAAGATTTTTTTGTGAATTTCCTGTCTTTTATTCTAGTTATTAATTCATTTGTATTTTTATCGTAAATTTCTATGAAGATTTCATCACATATAGTAACATTTCTTGTAAAAATTTCTCTTTTTATAACACATTCCTCTTGTTCTTTTATTGTTTGTCTACAATTTTTTTTATCAAAACAAATCCTTTCTCTTTTTCCACTAAACCACTCATTTCCTAGGATGATTGGTTCAAAATCAATATTTAGTTTACATTCAGACCAATCTGTACAAACATATTCGCTTTCACAACTGTCGTTTTTTATTTTTTCTGGGAGAAAACATTTTCCTTCGTTATTACAAAAACTCTCGTTTTTGCAACTCCCACAATCTAAAATATTCTCACAAAAAAAATACACCCCACATTCTAAATCTAACTCTTTACAAGTTTTATTACAATTTTTTTCACATTTATTATTTATGCAAAAACCTTCTTGACAATCTCTGTTGTCTCTACATTCATAACAAAAACCTTGATGGCATATTGGATTTATATTTAAACATCTTTCTTCAACCCCCCATTCAAAACAACCGTCATTATTAAAATCACCACAAACCCTATAACTATTGTTTGTTACACACTCTCTTTGTCCAACTAAACATTGGTTATTACAAAAAAGATTTTTGTTTAAAGAGCATGAAGCTGTTGTCCCGCCTCCATTTCCTAAACATCTCCATAGAAAGTGTGTTGAATTATCTGGAATGTCTTCAAAGATTCCTGCAGAGCAATTATTGAGAGTTGTTCCACATCTGCCATTCGTACCACCTCCTGGTCCCCCTCCTCCTGTACAAGAACTTGTATCAAAAAGACAATTCTGATTACATCCTAAGATACCTCCACTAAAACCTCTGCCTATACTTGCACATGTTTGTCCATTTAAATTTTCAGTATCACATTCTTCATTTAGATTTACTATTCCATCTCCGCACCATTCGTAATGACTTTCTAATCTAAATTCCCTTTCTTCTTGATTATTAAAAAAAGATGCAGAACTTTGAGAAGATAAATTTATTCTTTGATTGGTTAGTACATCAACTAAAAACATATTTAATCTAAAAGAACCTCCTGAAAAATGTCCAGGATTCCAATAAAAAAAAAGATTTCCTGTATAATTTGCAGGACTAAAAACTTTATAAATTAAAGTTATATTTCTTCTGGGATCTATTTCTGGGTTCCAACAATCTACTGAAAGGTTTATATTATTAACTCTTGAAAACAAGATCGAATAGTCATCAACAACGAAAGGCGCTCTAAAATCTTTATAATCAAATGGAGAAGAACTGCAATCATTAGAGGTAATCATAAAAAAATTTTCTTCCATGTTATTTAGCCTTGTTGTTATTGGTATGTCTAAGCTACTGGAGAAATAAGTAGTTAAAATGTAAAAAAAAATTAAATTTATTATTATCACCTTCTTTTTTAAACCCATTTTTATAGAAATTATTTTTTGCTTATAAACCTTACTAATAATGGCTCTGGCGAGAATTGAACTCGCGACCTCCGCCTTATGAGAGCGGCGCTCTACCACTAAGCTACAGAGCCATATAAAAAAATAAAACGAATAACTTATAAACCTTTCTTAATAAAAGAATTAATGAAAGAAGAATCTATAAAAAATATTTCTTTAGATTTATTAAATCAAATAAAAAATTTTCCAGAAGTTTCTAATCTTATAAAGTTTGTTCAGGGGATAAGCTATTAATTCTTGTTTATATAATATTTTTAATTATAATGAAA
>JAWALV010000041.1:0-3777 GCA_038886595.1 Candidatus Pacearchaeota archaeon
AAAAGAAAGGATTCCTCTTGAAAAAATTGATGTTTACAAAAAACCTATTGTGAGAATTCCTCCCGGAAAACCACATGCTATCGTAAGAGACAACAAAACATTGGACGACATAGGAATTGTCTTTTATGAAAAACCGAATGATCTTCCCTATTCTATTTTTGAACATCCTGTTGAATATGTTTTTTTAAGACCATACAACATAACAAGAACAACTAAACCGCGACCATTAATCTTTAAAAACTAAAAACAAGAGAAATTAATATGGAAGAAATTAACTTTAAACAAATAGAAGAAAAATGGCAGAAGAAATGGGAAGAAGCAAGAATATTTGAAGTAAAAGAAGATTCGTCTAAAAAAAAGTTTTATGTTCTAGAAATGTTTCCTTACCCTTCTGCGGCCGGCTTGCATATGGGCCACGCTTTTAATTTTGTCATTGGAGATATTTATGCTCGTTTCAAAAAAATGCAAGGTTTTAATGTTTTGCACCCTATGGGTTTTGATGCTCTCGGTTTGCCAGCTGAAAATGCTGCCATAAAAGACGGAATTGACCCTGCTGTTTACACTCAAAACTCAATAAAAAATTTCATAAAACAGCAAAAAAAACTCGGCTTAAGTTATGATTGGTCAAGAATGATTGATACTTCTCAACCTGAATATTACAAATGGGACCAATGGATTTTTCTTCAAATGTATAAAAAAGGTCTTGTTTACAAGAAAAAAGCTGCGGTAAACTGGTGCCCTTCTTGCCAGACAATAATCGCTAATGAACAAGCACAGGGCGGAGAATGTGAGAGGTGTGGTAGCAAAATAGAAATAAAACATATGGAACAATGGTTTTTCAAAATAACAGAATATGTTGATAGGCTTTTAGAAGGTCATAAAAATTTAAATTGGCCTGAAAAAACAATTGCAATGCAAAAAAACTGGATAGGCAAAAGCTATGGAACAGAAATTGACTTTAAAATTAATGGAGAAAAATGGCCAATTTTTACAACAAGACCTGATACTATCTTTGGAGTAACTTTTATGGTTATTTCTGCTCAACACCCTCGTTTAATGGAAATAGTTACAAAAGAACAAAGAAAAGAAGTTGAAAAATTTTTAGAAAAAGTTGGTTCTGTATCAGAAAAAGAACTTGAAGATTTAGAAAAAATAGGTGTCTTTACAGGAAGCTATGCAACAAATCCTTCCAACAATGAAAAAGTGCCTGTTTATGCAGGAAATTTTGTCGTTGCTGATTATGGCTGTGGAATGGTTATGGCTGTCCCAGCACATGATCAAAGAGACTTCGAATTTGCAAAAAAGTACAACATTCCAATAAGACAAGTTATTGAAGGAAAAATAACTGAAACTCGTGCTTGGACAGAAAGAGGTAAATTAATTAACTCAAAACAATTTAATGGAATAGATAGTGAAGAAGCAAAAGAAAAAATAACTCAATGGCTTATTGAAAGAGGTGTTGCAAGAAAAGTCGTAAATTATAAATTAAGAGATTGGTCTGTTGCAAGACAAAGATATTGGGGAACACCAATTCCTTTAATTCATTGTAAAAAATGCGGAGTTGTTCCTGTTCCTGAAAAAGATTTACCTGTTGTTTTACCAAAAAATGTAAAATTCGGAAAAGGAAATCCTTTAGAAACAAACGAAGAATGGCTTAAAGTTAAATGCCCTTCTTGTGGAGCAGAAGCAAGACGGGAACCAAACACAATGGATACCTTCGTAAATTCTTCTTGGTATTTCTTAAGATTTTGTGATCCGCATAATCAAAAAGAGATTTTTTCCAGAGAAAAAGTAAAATATTGGATGCCAGTAGACTTATATATCGGCGGTGCAGAACATGCTTGCATGCATTTGATTTACGAAAGATTCTATACTATGTTTTTACATGACATTGGTTTGATAGATTTTGAAGAAACAACACCAAAATTATTTCATCAAGGAATGATTAACGACGAAAAAGGAGAAAAAATGTCTAAATCGAAAGGAAATGTTGTAGAACCATTAGAAGTTATAGAAAAATACGGCACAGATACAACAAGATTTTATTTAATGTCTGAAGCTTCCCCAGATAAAGGATTTAATTGGACAGATAAAGGCATACAAGGTGCATTAAGATTTACAAAAAGTGTAATTAAGGTCTTTGATAAAATAAAAATCGGAAAGACAGAGGAAAATTTTGAAAAAGAAATAAATAAAGCAATTAAAAGTGTAACTCATTACATTGAAACAATAGATTATAGAAAAGCAACAATAGAAATAAGAAGAATTTTTGAACTTTTGGAAAAACAAGACGAAGCATCAAAACAAACACTTGAAAATGCACTAAAACTTCTTGCTCCATTTTGTCCTCATATTGCAGAAGAGCTTTGGGAAAAACTAGGAAATAAACCTTTCATCTCTTTAGATGAATGGCCAAAAGTCAAAGAAATAAAAGAAGAAAAAAAAGAAGAAGACCTAAACAAAAAAATAATTTCTGAAATAAAACCAATTCTAGAAAAATTCCCTGAAAAAAAGAAAGTTTATCTTTATGTCTTGCCGAATGAAATTGAAAAAATTAACAAAGAAAAAATACAAAAAGAACTACAAAAAGAAATATTTGTTTTCTCCGTTAAAGATCAAAACAAATACGATCCTCAAAACAAGTCAAAAAAAGCGCTTCCAGGAAAACCGAGCTTTTGGATAGAGTAAAAGTGAACTAAAAAGAAAAAGATTAAAATTTTAGGAAAGATTATTTTAATGTTTGTTGTAAAATAAAAGATCTACTTTCAGAAAAACAATATCTCATTTTTCTCTAAAAATAATTAAAAATCCCTTATTTCTCATAATATTATGAAAGAAAACTGCATTTTCTGCATTTCAAAATAAAAATAATCTTGGTATCTTGTTTATCGTTTTATGTTTTATAATCTGGAAAAAATATAATTGTCCTTTTCATGAACAACACCTCAAGTTTTATTTAAATTTTTTAAAACATCGTTTGAAAATGAACGAAAGATAGAAAAAGCATAGGATTAAGAAGCTATTTAAGATTTATTCTTAAAGCATTTATTTTAATCTCTACATCTTTTTCTGAAAATTTTAAAGGATTTACAATATCAGAAGCTCTCAATTCCCTCCAAAAGCCTATATAGTAAAGTATCCAAATTCTATCATGCCGAACAATTTTGAATACAGGATATAAGTTTAGATTATTTTATAATAAATTTCTCTCATAGGGTCTAGAGATTCGCAATAAGTAACGAAAGTAACATTTTCTTTCATAATTTTTTTAAGATGAAAAATAAACTCTTTTGAGAAAATTTTAAAGAAAATTTTTAGAGCGAGAAATATCTAAAATGATAAGACTTATTTAGAATAAATTCTTCTATATATTAAATTCTTCACTGAAAAAAGATGTAAAAGGTACGTTGATAAAAAAGGTTAAGTATTTACGAGAACAGGGGGAATCGAACCCCCATCAATCGCTCTGGAGGCGACCGCACTGCCTTTGTGCTATGTCCTCCTGTTAAATACCAAAATTTAAAAATCTAATTTTTGTTTTTTTTTAATTTACTTTATTGAAAATAGATATAAAATTAGTTAAAAAGAATAAAATAAATCAATAGTTCTTATATTTATTCAACCTTCTTTTGATTGTGTATATTGGCGGAACAGCCATAATTTTCTAGGGCTTTGGAGTTGACCATATCCATGCAAAACTTTTTCCAATGCACGGAACAAAAATGAAAGAATGGAAACCGATAAAATCAAATGTCGACAAATTTTTTGAGAAATATG
>JAWALV010000042.1:0-3626 GCA_038886595.1 Candidatus Pacearchaeota archaeon
AAAAAATATATCTTCCTCATGCTATTAAAAAAAAAAAAATTATATTTATAAATCTTTTGAAACATTCCTAAAAAGATAAATTTTTAAATAAGAAAATTTTAATTAAATTATGAAAAAAAGAGGAATTATATTGTTTTTATTTATAATAAATTTTGTCTATTTTACCTCATCACAAGAAATTATTAATAAAACAAATAAAGATTTAGCTTCTATTTGTTTAAATGAATCAGATTTAATAATAGAAAGGCTTCAAAACAAAAATTTTTCTATTCAAAGAGTTAATGACACTTTAAAGGAAGCAAAACTTATTTTTTTAGTTCAAGAAGAAATTGAAAAAAAAGGTTTGACAACAAACTATGAAAAAATTTTTTCTGCTTGTGAAGAAATAAAAAAAATAGAAGAAATGGCTTATTCAACAAAAGATCAATTGCGAGCTTTAGAAAAATTTTATGAAGAACATGGAAAAGGAATAACAAGTGAAGAAATAGAAAGATTATTCTCTGAAATAAGAAAAGAAATACAAAATGAAAGATATGAATTAGTGCCAGAATTAATAGAAAAAACATATTCAGAAATAAGTGCAGAACAAGCAAGAAAAACTTTAATAGCAACATATTATTCAGCTACTACTGCGGGAATAAAAAGTTTTTTAGAAAAAAGAAAAAAAGAAATAATAGCAACTGTAATTGCAATCATTTTTCTTATAATGGTTTTAAGAAGACCTATAAAAAGACATATAATTAAACAAAAAATTAAATATTTAAAGCTAAGAAGAGAAAAATTAAAGGAAATGATAGCAAAAAATCAAGATGATTATTTCAACAAAGGAAAAATATCGGAAATAGACTTTGAAGTAAAAAACAAGAAATTTGCAGAAATAGTAAGAGATATAAATAGGCAAATCCCTTTATTAGAAGAACAACTAAAAAAAACAGGAGAAAAAAATGGAACTGAAAGTACTAAAAACAAAAAAAGATAAAGAAGAATTTCTTGAAAATGATTTAATAGATAGATTAATAAGAATAGAACAGAAAGTTTCTGCCAAATTTGGAAAATTTATCAACTACAAAGATACATATTGTTATAAAAATTTGACTCCTAAAAATAAAGAAAGGTATGAAAAATATTTGAAAAATAAAAAAAATAAGAAATTCGCTTTTGCTTCTCTTTTTTTTATTCCCTTTTTAGGAACTTTAATGCTCTCAAAAGGAATAACTGGCAATGTAATAGCTGAACAAACTAGCGAAAAAACATTAACAACATTACAAGGTTTTTTTATAGGATTATTAATAGGTGTCATCTTAGTATTTGGAATTCAAGCGATAATTAATTATAGAAGAAAAAAAAGAATTGAACCTTTATTTAACCCATTAGAAAACATAAAAAAGAAAGCTTTATAAATAAATTAAATTAAAAAAAAATATGAAAAAAGAGGTTGAGAAAATAAAAGAAAAAAGAAAATTTTTAAAGACAAATATTAGAGGACTTGATAGTCTCTTAGGTGAAGGAATTCCAGAAGGAAGCGCTGTCCTTATTGAAGGGGGTCCTGGAAATGGAAAAACAATCCTATGTTTAACTTTAATAAGAAGTTTTTGCAAGCAAGGAAAAAAAGTTCTATTTATGAGCTTTGAAGAACCAGAATATCGTTTAAGAGAACACTTAGATTTATTTGGAATCGAGGCAGAAAAATTAGAAAAAAAAGGTCTACTATATTTAAAAAGATTTAATGCTTTAGATATAGCAAGAAGTGTAGAAGCATTGCTTTCAGAAGCTAAAAAAGAGTTATTAATTGAAGTTCAGCCAGTTCTTATACCTCAAGACTTTAAACCAGATATTGTTTTAATAGATTCTCTTTCTGCTATTTCAAGTGCGTTCTCGGGTGAAAGCTCTAGATTCAGAATATACATGGAACAATTATTTAGATATCTTGAATCACATTCTATAACTTCTTTCTTAATTAGAGAAGTCTCCAACCCTACACACGTCGGTTTAAATTTTGTTGAACAAGGAGAAGCAGTTTCTTTCCTATCAGATGGAATAATAGTACTTTACAATGTTTTCTATAAGGATGGGGCAAAAAGAGAAAGAGGTATAGAAGTACTTAAACTAAGAGGCTCAAATATTAAAAGAAAAATAGTCAAATTTGAAATTCTACCAAAAAAAGGTTTTGTAGTTTATCCTGAAAAAGTTCTTAAAGGAAATTATACTCTAACCTAACCTTCTTCCTTTATTATGAAGAATTTTTCAAAAAAACATCATTTATTAACAATTTATAAATTTATTTTTATTTAAGAATCATTATTAACAAAAAAAGAGTGATTATTATTACTTAGACTTGGAAATAACCGCTGCTACAACTCCTGCAATAACAAAAAGTAGAATCATACCAAACCAGTCTGTTTGTGCCCAAGATCTAACCTTAGTCCAATCGATTACCCATTTAAAAATTCTAGCCGCTGAAAGAATAAAGGCCGCAACTAAAATACTTACAACTGCAAAAGCTATTCCTTTATTTGCCGTAAATGATTTTAAATAATCATCGCCAACAAAACCTAAAAAAATCAAAATAAAAACAATACAAACTAAAAAAACAGCAAACCATGCTGCATTGAATTTAACAAATTCGACTAATTTTGCGTTAACTATAAAAAAAGAAGCTAAAATTAAAGAAATAAATATAACAACCGCATTATTATCTAAAATTTTAGATTTTTTGATAACCGCATAAACTAAAATAAAAACTAGTAAAAAAGAAAAGATAGGTAAAAAATAGTTTAAACCACCAATGTCTACTCCCATTTTCTAAGGGGACTTGCCACTGCTCCCACCTCCTCCTACAATAAAATAAATCGCTGCAAATAACAAACCTATTGTAAGAATAAGAGGCAAATATTCTAGAAACCAACCTGTCTTAAAATTACCAAAGCCACCCATATCGCTCCATTCAGTTAAAGCCCAAATAACAACACCTAATGCAACAAACCATCCTATCCAAATTAAAGGACCTTTTTTATTATCATCATTAGGATTAAAAAAGAAACCCAAAACAATAATTAAAACTAAAAAAACTGCAAGACCTATCCCAAACTTAGGAAAAATATTTGAAAAAAATATAGGAACAAAGTCAAATAAAAGCGACAATCCAGCAACGGCCAGAGCGATTATTGCATTTATCCCCCTAGATTTATTCTCATCGCCAAAGATTTTCGTCTTCTGTAGCAAACCAAAAACAATCGCAAAAACCAATAAAAAAGGTAAAATATAAGAGAATACGCCAAACTCGTTCATTTTATTCAAAATATCTGTTATCGTATAAACCATAAAAAGAAGAAGAAGAAACCATTTAAATATTTTATGTTTTTCTCAATGACAAATTAATTATAAAGAATGGATAAAAAATAACCAAAAATAGAACTTATTATCCCTAATAAAACTCCTTTAAAAATTTCCCTTATATTCTTTCCTAAATAAAAAGCGGAAATGACCATGAAAAAATAAACTATTATTGAAAAAATTTTATAAGGTTTAAAATCATAAAAAATAATTGTAAAAACTAATAAAATAAAACCAATTGATAAGTGATACTCAAAGTTTCTAATAAAAAAAGATAAAATAATAAGAAAAAT
>JAWALV010000043.1:0-3559 GCA_038886595.1 Candidatus Pacearchaeota archaeon
TAAATTAGATTGGAAAAAAGAATTTAAAAAAGATTTAGAGGAAATTGGAAATTTTATCAAAAAAAATAATTTTAGAATAACTATGCATCCAGATCAATTTGTAGTTTTAAATTCTTTAAATAAAAAAATTGTAGAAAACAGCATAAAAGAAATAGAATATCATGTTGATTTTTTGGATTCTTTGGGCTTGGATGAAAGCGCAAAGGTGCAAATTCATGTCGGAGGAGTTTACGAAAACAAAAAAGAATCAATTAAAAGATTTATAGCTGTTTATAAAAAGCTTAATGAAAAAATAAAAAAAAGGTTGGTTATCGAAAATGATGATAAAAATTATTCTTTTAAAGAGTGCTTTGAAATCCATAAAAAAATTAAAATTCCAATAATATTTGATTATTTTCATTTTAATTGTTTAAATAATGGAGAAAAAATTAAAGATGTATTAAGCAAGTTTGTTTCTACATGGAAGAAAAAAGATGGTCTGCCTTTGATAGATTATAGCTCGCAAGAACCAAATGAAAGAATTGGAAAACATGCAAAAACAATAGACGAAGAAGATTTTATGAATTTTATTGAAATACTAAAAAAAGAAAGAATTGATGCCGATATTATGCTGGAAATAAAAGATAAGGAAAAAAGCGCCTTGAAAGGATTGGTGATTTTAAACAAGTTTAAATAAAATAAAGTAAAGTTTTGTGGATAGATTTTAAGCTTAAATTTAGGGTCTCATAAATTAGACAAAAAATTTTTAGAAAAAATAAATAATAAAAGAGATTAAAAAATTTCAGATCATATTTTCTCAATTAATCAAACTTAACAGCAGTCTCAAAAGCTAGCATTTCTAAAGCGCTTTGTATTACCATTGAAGTCATAACCCTTATACCAACAACGGCATCTGCTCATAGATCTCTTGCTTGCTCTGTTAGTTCTGTGTATGTTTTTATTTCTCCGCCAATAAAGTTTTTCAAATCAGCGACAAAATCTATTCAAATATTTTTCGCCCTTACTGTGCTTCCCTTAACAACACAGAGAATTTTTTTGATTCTTCTGCCAGGTAATTCTTCTAATGTATTTAAGATTATCTCTTTATTTATTTTTTACTTCTTTTTTTAGTTTTTTTATTTGTTTTGACGATTTTTATTTGCTCTATTTCGTCTTCTTTTTTATTAAACAAAATATAAATCCCTAAAATAATAAAAATAATTGCCCAAAGGGGTAAAGGCCAAAGAACAATTTCTGCTTTTAGAGAGGCATATCCTAAACTAAGGCCAATCAATAAGATAATTAAAGAAATTATTGTTTTAGACACAAATACCATGGTTTTAGTAGTCTTATAAGGTTTTTAAATTTTAGTTCTTTATTTTCACATTATAATAAAATTAGCAAAAACAAAATTTTTCCTTTGACATTTTATTGTTTTTTAAACATCTCTCTAAATGCCTCTGCAAGAATACTAAAAAATTTATTTTTTTCTTCTAATTCTCCTAAAAGTTTTTTTCTATATTGTTCCTCTTTCATTTTTAAAACAACAATTTTCAAACTAGAAAAAAATCTAGAAAAAATCATTGAAAATAAAATTATCGCACCTACAGAGATTAAATACCAAACCCACCCCCAAACACCTTGTCTGTAAAAAATAAACTTAAAAAGAAGTTCTGAAATTTTATCAAAAAATTGTATTTGCGCTAAAATTATTGTCATTCCTAAAGAAATTATCAAAGAAGTGCTATTTCCAAAAGTTGAAAATGTTGAAAGAATTTTATAAAATTGGTTCCAAAAATAAAACCATAAAATTATGAGAAACAAAAGAGTTAAAGACAAAGAGTAATCTCTGCCAAAAAGAACAACAAAAACAATGTTTCCTTTTTTAAAAATTCCGTCGAGAAATGCAATTCCTTTGTTCCTCAATAAAATCTCCCGCCAGTTTTTGCTTAAAACTTCCCATTTATAGTCTTCTTTCGTCATTCTATCAATTTTTATTTTTGTTTCTTCAAGCTTTTTTCCTCCGCTTTCTATTTGTTTTCCTAAGTCATCTATATTAGCAGAAAAAACAAAAGATAAAGTTCCAAGTAAAAGGAAAAGAATTATGAAGATAAAAGCCGTTTTAAATAATTTTTCTTTCATTTTTTTCCTTGCCCGACGAGAAATTATTATTTGAGAATCCAAAAAGGATTTCAATTTTGATTTCCATTTATCAGGATTTTCACGAACATAAGTTGCCCATCTAACAAGTTCTTCGTCGTGTGATTTGTCTCTTTCAACCATCTTTTCTATACTTTATTATTTTTTCTTTTATTTTGTTAATTTTTTCTTCCGATATCTTTCCTTCATAAATTATCCTTAAATGTTTTACGTCTTCTAGGTCTTTTTAACTCTTTTTTCATAAAGAATAAAGGAAAAAAGGGTTTTTAATGTTTTTTGATAAAAATAAAAGTTTTATTAAAGTATAAAATAAATCACTAAAAATATAAAAACTTTTAGTATTTAGTATTTTACTAAATTTTAATCGAAAAAAATATAGCTAAGATTATAATAAAAATATAAAAAAAGAAAAATTAATGTGAAAAACTAAGATTCCAATACTGTTTCTCCTGCTTCTTTGTAGGCCTTAATTCCTCTTTTTATATTAGACATATTTTCTGAAAAAGTTTTTTCATCAATTTTTTTGTTCATGTACTCTCTCCAATTTCTAAGAACTGCAAAGTGTAACAAAATATATAATAAGAAAGGCATTAATACTCCTAAAATTGATGCAAAGATACCAATGCTTGAAGTAATTGCAAATCCAAGAACTGCCAGATACATAATTACTTTAAAATTTGCAGCTACTAATACTAAAGCAAAAGCAATTAACCAAGCTACAGGAGAATATTTGATAATTGTTTTTCCATCTTTATCTTTTCTAACTACTTTAGAAAACATTCCAAAAACATCAAGTATGTCTCCAAACATCAAAAACAAAATAAACCAAATTGCGATTATGATTATTGCTCCACCAATTTCGCTACTTGCATTGATAACTGCTTGAGGAACAGAACCAAAGATATACATTAGAGGCTTAAAACCATCTTGCAATCCCAAAGCTTCATTAATAGGTTTTGATTCAGCTACTAATTGTTTTAGATCAAAAGAAGATTCTCTTGTTGAAACAGAAGACCAGAAAAAAAGCCCCATAAAAGTCAATGCAATTACTATAATAATCCATATCGCTACATGCAACCCTCTCTTATTCATCTTAATTTATGCCTCTCTTACTTTCTCTAGAAAATTTATTTAACATATTTTCTTAAAGAAAAGAGGGTTTAAAAATATTTTTGTTTAGAAAGAGATAATAAACTAAAAGTTCCAAGAACATAAAATAAAAATTTTTACCAAGTTTTTAATTCATTACCTTATTAATTAATTTTATTAAAAAAATTATTTTTTATTTCTTAACAAACCTAAAAGCAATCCTAAAAATGCCAATAGAAAAAATCCACCCGGCGAAACTAAAAACTCGTAATAATCTCTCCATTGTCAAGGAAGTCTCCAAAACATATCTTCTAAAATCCCAGGAAAAATA
>JAWALV010000044.1:0-3331 GCA_038886595.1 Candidatus Pacearchaeota archaeon
TATAAAAAGGTTTATCGCAAGTTTATCGCTTGCGATAAACCTTTGGCATATTTGCATTATAGTATGGTCCATAATATGGATTTGGTTGATCCATATACTTTAAAAGATACTTATCTTTACATGTTACAAAGTTTACTACCCATGGTGTATCCTTGTATACAAAAGTTCCAACAGTTTGATGTAGGATAATAAGGTTCCACTTTAGCTTGGTAACATCCAAGTCTGGAATCTTAATTTCCTTGATAGTATAAGGGGTTGTAATATAAGAGCAGTTCTCTTCTGAAGAGAAGCGGAATTTTACTGCTTCTCTTGGAAGTTGAACATGCCGCTTGTTATCAATGCTTGTAACAAAAAGGTTTTGTGGTGGTACACGATATGTACCATCCTTTACTTCTGAAATAATAAGAGATTGTGTTCCAAAGAAACGAAACATTTCTTCTACCATTGCTTTTTGAGCAATTGGAGAAATTCCACTATTGCTAAGTGCAACCTCTACGATGCCTCGATAGCATCGCTTATAAGCGTTGCTATTCAGAATATCAGCAATATTCATGTTTAGATTATGAGGAACAATGCTCTTTTGTTCCTTCTTTGGCTTTTTCTTATTAGAATTCTTATTCTTTTCTTTTGTTTGGCGAATTTCTTCATTAACCATGCCCATGAAATCAGCATAGTTTTTTTCAAACTCGTCAAGTGTTCTCTTCTTCATAATGGAATAGAGAATATAACGAACAAGAATATTTGGAATATTCGCCATTTCATCACTGAAAAGACGAATTTTATTATTAAAAACATGCACAAGAGCATTATAGAGATCAAGCTCTCGCTTCATAAAAAAGCGAAGACGCTCCTTATCTGTATCATGGATAAGGACATCCTCTACATAAAAACCATTATTCCCCCGACGGGGGGTGTTGTTCACATTCATGACATTCATCTTTCTTTCTTCCCTTTACTAAGTTACAGGATACATGGAAAATATACATCTGTTTTTAAGGTTTGCAAGACAAATTTCTATGCAAAAATTGCAACGCAGATATACTAAAAAAAGAAAGTGGGAGAAAGTTTCCTCCCACTTTCCTAATTTATATTATTATAGTTTTTTTATTTTTTTTTTATTTTTTATTGTAACATTCTTGAAGTTTTAATTTCAATTTTTTTTGGTCTTAGATTTTCAGGAATATTTCTTTCTAGAGAAACTACGAGAATACCATCTCTAAAAACAACCTCTTTTACTTCAACCCATTGTGCAAGTTTCCATACTAACCTAAATTTCCTTGTTGAAATTCCTTTATGTAGGAATTTGCGATTTTCACCCTCTTTTTCTCTTATTCCAGAAGATTGAATAATAAGGTTTCCATCCTCTTGATAAACTTCTATGTTATCTGGTGTAAATCCAGCAAGAGCAACCTCAATTTCCCAATGGTCTTTATCTAGAGAAATAATATTGTATGGTGGATAATTTGGTGGTTCAGAAACTAGTTTTTCTAGATTATCAAAAATATTTTCAAATCCAATGAAAAGTGGAGAAAGTTTTAAAGTTGATGGAAAAGTAGTAGTCATTTTTTGTCCCTCCTTTATGAGCAGAACTAGATAAATCTTCCTTTAATAGGCAAGATTTATCTATTATCTATTTATACTAGAAGATTTAATCTGTCAAGACAAAAATATGGTAAAATTTTTGTTATTTGTTTTCTAAGAAAAATAATGGAGGATCTGATTCAAAGCCTTTTCTTTTTTCTTTTTCTTCTATAGAAATACTATTTGAAGTTTTTTCTGGAAATGCATAGTGATTTCCATTGTTAATTTTTCCATTGCTTCCGTTAAAACCATTTAAACTCATAGATTTTTTGAAATTTTTTTCTTCAAGAAAATCTTCTTCATATAAATTAAGAATTTCTTCTATTGCAGGATGGCGTTGTATATCTTTTTTATCAAGTTCAATAAGAGAAATATGTTTTAGTTTTCCACATGATTTTATTTTTGATATTAAATCTCCAAGACCATTTTTATGTATGAAATCACTTTGATGAATATCACCTGTTACAACATATTTTGAATTTTCACCTATTCTTGTTAAGATAGCAAGAAGAGAGTTTGGAGTTGTTCCTTGTGCTTCATCTATTAACACAAATGATTTTTTGAATGTTCTACCTCTTATAAAGGCAATTGGAACAATTTCTATTTTTCCTTCTTTAATAAGTTTATCATATTCAATTTTTTTAAAGTATTCAAGAAATATATCTTCAAACGGTTTAGTCCATGGTGCCATTTTTTCATTTATGTCGCCAGGAAGAAACCCAATATCTCTATCGTCAACTGGTACATTTGGTCTACAGATTATAATTTTATCATATTTTCCTTCTTTAAACTGTTTTATAGCAAAAGTAGTTGATAGTAAAGTTTTTCCAGTACCAGCTGGACCAGAAACTATTACAATTGATATATTTGGATTTTTTAATTCTTCGAGAAGTTTTTTTTGACCTTCACTTTTTGGTTCTACATTTATTTTTTTCATATTATTCAGTGCAATTACAAGATTTTGTTTTTTCATGTTTATAGTGGTTGCAAGAGTTGTGTTTATGTAATTATTGGTGATATTTTCATTATGTTTGTTGTTTAGATTATTGTTTGTATTATCAATTTCATAATCTTTATAGTCTTTATTCAAAACTTCTGATAATTTCTTTAATTCTAGATATTTTGGTAACATTTTTTTGTTTCGTCTTTTTGCCATATACTTTCCTTTCTATTTTTACCATAAAATAGAATAAAATAAAATATTATATTTTTTGTGATTTTTATCTTTTTTGTAAAATAGAGATAAAACTTTTTTCCAAAGGAAATAAGACAGGAAGATGCAATAAAAAAGTTTATATTTTTAGTAATAGTTTGCATCACTAGCCACTGGTATTTATTCTAGCATAGAATATTAGATTGGTTTTAAATGATTTTTTATAAAATAGAGAACTAATAAAATTTTATACAGTTGTTTATAGTTGTTTGAATTATTTTTTGAATTTATGACAATATTAATAATTTTTCGAAAAAGGGGCGACTAAATATTTTAGAAAATTAACTTAAACTAGATTTTTTTCATTCATATAGGAGAAAAAAAGAAATGGCAACACCTTCAAATTTTCAAATTCCGCCACAAATTCCAGGAAAAAAGTATAAAATTGTTGGCTTGAAAAAAGCTTCAAATGAAGATGTTAAAGCTCTTCTTGATTGGTTTTTAAATATTCATCCTTTTACTGAAAAACTTTATAATTCTGCTCCAGAATCTGTAAAAAAGTTTTTTCAAGAAGTTGAAACTCAAAATCAAAATAAT
>JAWALV010000045.1:0-3217 GCA_038886595.1 Candidatus Pacearchaeota archaeon
CGCTGGCGGTCCAACAATAGATACTTTAATGGATATGGTTTTCCCTTTAGAAGAAGGGTACTTAATTTGTAGAGCCTGGGTTTTATTTTCTTCTTTTTTTCTTCTTATTTTCTTTTAGCTAAAAGTGTATTCGTTAAAATAGCGACCGAACTGATAAGATAATCTTGAACCACTAATAAAACTCAGCCAAACTTCTCTGCTTTCCGTAATTTGGAATTATTTTTGAAAGAGACAAATATTTTTCAAATTCTAATTTAAGTCCTTTTTTTATTTCTTCCAAAGCTTCATTTAAAGAATTTAATTTTTTTGGCTCTTTTTCAAAAGCCCGTCTGAGAGTTTCTCTTATAATGCCAACGCCCAAAGGAGCATAATACTCTTCTCTTTCTTCATGAAAAACAATGACTTTAGCCTGCCTTTTTATTTTTATTAAATACTCTAAACAAGCAAGGCGGTCTGCATAATAAGCACCGATAACGTTTTCGGCATAGCTTTTTCTTCCAAAAAAAGATTCATAATCATGAACAATACTCGTTTTTGTTCCCCATAAACTTCCTTCAAAAGTTGTTTCCATAACTTCAAACTCAAAAACACCTGGCAAAAACAGCACTTCAAACTTGTTTCCGTTATAGTACTCTTCAAAAACCAAAAAATCATTTATAGAATAAAACTCTTTTACTTCCTCAAGGAGTTTTTTTCCAATCGTGTCATCGACGGCAGTTATAGACCATCTCGTCGGAACAAGCTTTCTGTTTTTCTTCATTCCTAGAAGGCCTGCTGAAAACAATTTTTGTATATGACTAGTAGGAATATTTGACTGATAAAGTTCGTTTACTGCTTCGGTTGCCTTTGCGTGAACATCTGAGACCAAATAATCAACTTTTTTAGGCACAATAATATTTTCTTCGATTATTGCTTTTTTTAGGGGTGCAGGGTTTGCCATTATTGAAAAATATTTTGAAGCTGAAAAACCTAACGAGGGTTTTTTATAAAGAAAAAATTCTGTTGAAACTTCTTTGGAAGACATGGAGAGTTCTTGCAATGTGTTTTTTATTCCTTTTTGCGTTTTTATATTTTCCTTGTTTCTTGCATAAACCATTTTTGCCCTATTAGACAAAATTTCATCTATCGACATATTTTCTTTAACCCATGTTTCTGGCATGGACATTTTTTCAGTATTTTCCTCTTTTTCATTTGGAGCTAAAATTCCGCAAAAAACATTTGGATAATTAATTCTCCCAACAAAAATTTCCGGCGGACTATTCCCTGAAAAGTGCTCTTTAACCTTAGGAGAAAATTCTCTGACTTTTTCTAAAATCTTACAATGAGTTCTTCCACAAAAACCTTTACCCTTGCAACGAATACACAACTCTTCCATTTAAAATAAAATAAAATAGAGTTTAAAGAAATTATTATGCTAAAATTTAAAAACTCAAAAAATATTTTTACTATATGGCAAATGATGTATTTTTACCTGCATATGGTGGATTAACAAGATATAAAGAAGAGTATGATTCAAAAATTCAATTAAGTCCTGGCTTAGTTGTCGGGTTTATTATATTTCTTATTGTTTTTTATCTAATACTAAACTTCTTAAAATAAAATGTTCGGAAATTTTAATCCAAAACAAGTCGAAGGTTTGATGAAAAAAATGGGAATTGCCCAAGAAGAAATAGATGCTTCTCGTGTAATCATAGAGTGCGAAGACAAAAATATTATTATAGAAAATCCTTCTATTATGAAAATAAAAATGTCTGGGAATGTAAGTTTTCAGATTTCTGGGGATATAAAGGAAGAGGAAAAATCTTTTTTTTCTGAAGAAGATATAAAAATAGTTATAGAAAAAACAGGCAAGTCAAGAGAAAAAGTTATTAAAGCTTTAGAAAAAACACAAGGAGACATTGCAGAAGCAATTTTGGAGTTAAGTTAATCTTTTTTTAATATATCTTTTAATAAATAATAACTAATTTTTTCTTTTTCTATTTTATTTTCCATTTTCTCTTTAATTTTTGATGTTGTATTTTTTAATATGTTCCAACCTAAGAAAGTTGAAACTATTGAAGGTATAGATACAATTGAACCTTCGATTATCCAATTAAGACCAAAAATATAGTAAGGTATATTATTTGTAGCCCAATTACAATATTCTTTTGCTAATTGTGCAGAGTATGTATAACCTATTAACCCTAAACCAATAGCAGCACTAACACCAAAATAAAATCCATAATTTTCAATTTTTCTTAATCTATTATTTAATTTTTTTATTTTATTATGTTTTTCTTTTAGAAAATCTTCTATTATTTCATATAAATATTCTTTTTCACCATTTGTCTTTTTTATATAATCCTGAAATAAACTTTTTGCTATTATTGGGCTCAACTCTACTATTTTTTCTAAATCTTCTCTATCTTTTTTTCTATAATGAATTTCATTTGTTTTTTCTCTTATCATTTTTAAAAAATTTCTAATTTAATAAGATTTAAAAATATTTTTATATTAAAGAAAATAGCTCCCTTAGTCTAGAGGCCAAGGACACCACCCTCTCAAGCAGCGAAAGCAGAGTCGGTGAGACAAAAGCTTTCTTCCGAAGAGGAAGCTGCTTCTCTGGAAGAATATTCTTTCTTCTTGAGGTGAAGCAGAGAACGGTGGAAACCCGGGTTCGAATCCCGGAGGGAGCGTTTTAAATTTTATTATTTAAGCTAGAAAACTTGCTTCACTAATTTTTTCTTCTCCGTCTATAATTAATTTTCTTATTAATCTTCCTTTTCTTTTTGATTTTTCTCTTATTTCTTCAGGTTTCATTTTTTGAAAACCTCCTGGATATATTATATCTTCAATTTTTAAAACATGCTCCAAAAAAACTTCCTTGAAGTTTCCTTCAATATCAAATAATATTTCTTTGATAATTTCTTTTTTGTTTGTTTTCAAAGAACAAAAGTTTGGAGATAAACTTTCATCATTTTCTGATATTTTAGTCGAAGGTTTAGGCGACTTTGGCATTTTTGGTTTTATTTTAAGTTCATAGTCTGGAAAAGAAAAACTTAAAGCAAAAAAAACCTTTGGATTTTTGTTCATAAAGTCTAATATTTCTTTAGAGTTAATATTTTTATCTATTATGTATTTTTTTATTCCCATAAAATTTTTTTTATCTTTTGAAAAATCTATTTCCAGATTTAAAGTAGAAACTATAATTCCTTTTATTTTAATTTCTGAATTTATT
>JAWALV010000046.1:0-3037 GCA_038886595.1 Candidatus Pacearchaeota archaeon
TTCTCAAAATGAAATTAAAGTTTATAAATTTAATACAGAAAGAAATAATTTTGTTATGAAAAGATACAATTTAAAAGATTATTATGATTTTTGTAAGGAAGGTAAAAAAGTAATATATCATACATCTAAAGATTCTTTTTTTTATGATCTCTCTGAAAAAGAAGGTAAAATTTTAAATATTTTTAAAGGAAGAGAACATTTCTTTTATTCAAATGGAAATCTTATTAAAAAAGGACCAGTGGATTTGAAGTTATACAAAATTTTTAGAATAGAAGAAAATGAAGAAGAGATACAAGAAGAAACTTTGTTTGCTTCAAAAAAAAATGTTTTATACAAAGGCACAGAAGAAAAAGAAATATATAAAAAAGAAAAAGCTGTTTTCTCAAAAGAATCTTTTTTACAACTTTCTAAACCAAAGAAAAATAATAAGATTTATAGTAGTTTAACAGACAAGTTGTTTGAAATTTATAAGAATTATTCAAGTAAAGAATATGAAGGAAATTTATGGGAAGCTTGGAAAATTCTTAGTGGAAGTTTAAAATATGAAAAAAAGATAGAATTATTTAATGAATTAATTAGAGATTCTCAAGGTTCTGAAAATTTGGCTTTAGAAGAAATGTTTAATCTTTTTAAGAAGCATAGAAGAAGCAATCTATCAAAAAGGTTTAAAAACTTTGTTTAATTTTATTAATTAATGGTAAGGGTAATTTCTTTTGTTTCGGTAAAAGGAGGCGTAGGAAAAACAACTATCTCTTTGGAAGTAGCAATTTCTTTAGCTAATGATTTTGGAAAAAGAGTTCTTCTTATTGACGGGAATATTTCTTCCCCAAATGTTGCCCTATACTTAGATTTAACACATAAAAATTCTCTTCAAGATTTGCTTAAAGGAGAGAGTTTTCAAAGAACTGTTTATGAGAGTTATGGTGTTGATGTTATCCCTGCCGCGCTGGATCACTATGATCAAACGGATATTTTTAGATTAAAAAGAATTATAGAAAAAATAAAAAACAAATACGACTATATTATTATTGATTCTTCGCCGCATTACTCAGAAATGATTCCGATAGTTGCTGCTTCTGAGATGATTTTTGTAGTTACAACTCCTGATAAAGTAACTTTGGCAACAAGCTTAAAAGCCGCTCATTTAGCTAGATCTCAGGGAACGCCAATAGAAGGAATTATTATAAATAGATCAAAAAATATTCCTTACGAGATGAGTTGTAATGAAATTGAATGGGCTTCTTCTCTTCCAGTTGTTGCGAGAATTCCAGAAGAAAAAAAAATAATTGAATGTATTTTTTATAAACAACCTTTATTGATTAAAGAACCAAAGAGCAAGGCTGCTAAAGAAATAAGAAATTTTGCTAAAGCTCTTGTAGGCGAGCCTGAAACAACAAATTGGTTTATAAGAAAATTTTTAAAAAATAGAGAAGCTTTTTTGAGAAGAGAGCAGGTTAATAGAGAAATTCTAAGAAGAAAGTTTATGTATTAAAAATGATAAAGTAAGAAAAGAAAATCAGAAAAAATAAGATATTTTGTTTTGCAAGCATACTCGAATATTTTAGATTATGACAATTTAGTAATAATTCTAAGAAATGGATAAAATTTAGGTATTTTTAAAAACATTAAAGAAGAAAAAAAGAGTTTTTTTCTCTGTATAAGCCTTCTACTTCAACACTGCTTTAATTCTTCTAACTCCTGCACTTGATGACTCTTCCTTAACAATCTTAAACTTCCCGAGCTCTTTTGTGTTGGAAACATGCGGCCCTGCACAAATCTCTTTAGAAAAATCCCCTATGAAATAAACCTTTACTTCATCTCCATATTTTGACTCGAAAACACCTTGAGCACCTATTTTTTTAGCTTCTTCTAAAGACATTTCTTTCCAATAAACCTCTAAACCTTCCTCAATTTTTTTATTTACTAAATCCTCGACTTTTTTCAATTCCTCTTCTGTCAATTTTCTAGGAAAATTAAAATCAAATCTCAATCTTTCTGGAGTTATATTGCTTCCTTTTTGATGAATGTTTTTATCATTTAAAACAACTCTTAAAGCTTCATTTAATAAATGCGTTGCAGTATGTAATTTTTTTGTTTTTTCTGAATCGTCTGCAAGCCCAGACTTGAAAACTCCTGCCGACAAACTCCTGCTTAATTCCTGATGTTTTTTTAATTCCTCATAAAAAGCTTTTTCATCGATAGAAATTCCTTTCTCTTTTGCAAGTTCTTTCGTCAATTCTAGAGGAAAACCAAAACTTTGATAAAGCAAAAAAGAGTCTTTCCCTGAAATTTCTTTTGATTTTTCTGCTATTTTTTCTAACTCCTTTATTCCTCTTTCTAAAGTTTCCAAAAATCTCTTTTCTTCTTTTTCAAGCTCTTCTAAAATAAAAATTTTATTCTTTGTTAAAATATCATAATCATCATAAATATCAAAAACTGCCAAAGCAACTTTTTTTGTAAATTCTTTTAATTCTAAAATCCTACCAAACCTTATAGCTCTTCTTATTAATCTTCTCAAGACATAACCTCTTTCAATGTTGCTAGGCAAAACTCCGTCGCCAAGAATAAAAACTGCTGCCTTTAAGTGATCTGCTATAATTCTCATTGCTCTTGTTTCTTCGTTGTTTTTTCCATATTCTTTTCCAGATAATTCCTCTATTTTTCTTATTATCGGTAAAAAGCAGTCTGTCAAATAATTGTCTTCAATTTCATTAAGTACAGCAAGAGTTCTTTCAACACCGCCGCCAAAATCAATATTTCTCAAAGAAGATTTTTTGTAATTTCCTTCTTTATCTTTCAAATATTCCATTAAAACATCGTTGCCGATTTCAACCCAATTTTTATCTTCTGGATTAAAAACTTCCGGAGGATTTTTTCCTTTGTAAAAAAACTGCTCTGTACAAGGCCCGCAAGGTCCTGCTCCTGCTGTCTCCCACCAATTATCATTTCTTCCAAGCAAAGCAATTCTTTCTTCCTTAATACCTAATTTTTTCCAAATTTTTATTGTTCCATCATCGCGAGGCGCAATTTCGCCTCC
>JAWALV010000047.1:0-2995 GCA_038886595.1 Candidatus Pacearchaeota archaeon
AAGCTCTTTTGTTTGTTTTAGTTTATGTCGTGACTTTTGCTATTCTGCAAAAGACAAAGATTTTAGGAGATAAAGTAACACAAATAAATTCTTTGGTTGCATTAGTTATTGGGCTCATTTTTGTTAGTTTTTCTTCAATATCTGGTATTGTTCAGAAGATTGTTCCTTGGTTTGCTGTTGCTATGACCATAATTTTGTTGTTTTTTTTACTTATTGGTTTTGTACAGGGAGATTTTGATAAAATAGATTCTAAAATAAAGTGGGCTATTGTTGGTTTAATTTGTGTTTTTATGGCTTGGCTTGTTTTATGGACCACAGGTTTAATTGAAAAGATAAGAAGTCTATCTTTTTTAAATAATCAGTTTTTTTATTCTTTGGTTGTTTTGGTTTTAGTAGTAGTTGTCGTTATTTATGTTATAGTTTCTTCGAAATAATAAAACAAAAATTTATAAACTCTTAATTGAAGATTTTTTTATGGTAAAATGTAATTCATGCAATTACGAAGGAACTGAAATAGTTATTTTCGATTGTCCCTCTTGCAAAGAAAAAATAGTTAGATGTTTAAAATGTAGAAGGCTTTCAATAGATTATAAATGCGAAAAGTGCGGTTTTAAAGGTCCATAAAATGGGTAAAGTTCTAATAACTTATAAAATAATGCCAGAAAGCCCAGAAACTAACTTGGAAAAATTAAAAAAAGAAATAAAAGAAAATTTTGAAAAAAATAAAGGAAAAGTTTTATCTATAACTGAGCAACCAATTGCTTTTGGATTAAAATCATTAAACTTTATTGTTATGCTTGATGAGAATGAAGAATCTGCTCCTCTTGAAGATTCAATAAAAAAGATTAAAGAAGTTTCTTCAGTAGATGTTATTGATTACAGAAGGGCTTTGGAATAATTTAAAAATAAATAAATTTATAACTTCTTTTTTTCCTATTATTTTTATGTTAACGGATGAACAAGAGAAATCAATAAAAGAGCAACTTCTTCTCCAATTAAAAAATTTTCCAGAAGAAAAAAGAGACTTTATAAAAGAAAAAATTCTTTCTATGAATAAAGAGCAACTAGAAAATTTTCTAGTAGAAAACAATCTTTTTTATAAAAAAACAGAAGAAAAAGAAGAAAGCTGTATTTTTTGTAACATTTCTAATAAGAAAATTTCTTCCTTTATTTTATACGAAGATAAAGAAAATCTCGCTGTTTTAGAAATAAATCCTTTAAGTAAAGGTCATTCCTTAATAATTCCAAAAAAGCATTTAGAGATAGAAAAGATTCCACAAACAACTTTTTCAACAGCAAAGAATATTTCCTCTAGAATAAAGAAGAAATATAAACCAAAAGAAATAAAAATAAATATTACTAAGATTATGAATCATTCATTAATAGAAATAATACCTTTATATGGAAACGAAAAAGAAAGAAAAAAAGCGACAGAAGAAGACCTTAGAAAAATTCAAGATGAATTAAAAATTGAAAAAAAACAAAAAGAAAAAAATTTAATGAAACAACAAAACAAATCTAATCTAAAAAAAGAATCTAAGTTACCAATATTGAAACCAAGAATTCCATAATAAAATCTTTAAAATAAAAAGATGCCCAAGCTAAGAAAAAAGCAAAGGCGTAAGGAATACCATCTTTTATTCTTATTTTTTCTAATCTTTTTTTCAAAAAAGAAATTTCTTCTTTAGAGAGACCATCAAAATTACTTTTAATAATTCTATCTCCAATTTTTATGTCATTTTCTAACCAATCTCCTTCTTTTAAATCCTTTGTCAGAATTTCTTTAGCAAATAATTCCTTTTCTAAATAAAGAAACAAATAACTAAAAAATAAAATAACACAGATTAATAAAATAAAAATAAATTCTTTTACAAAAAAACCAAATATTAAGAAAAAAATAAAAATAAGTATTAGAAAGTAGTTTTTTTTAGAATATATTTTTTCTTTAACTACCCTAATTTTTTTTAAAAAAAGAGAAAAACTCCAAAAAAAACCGTATATTGCTCCTAAAAAGAAAAGAGCAAATAAAAAAAAGAAAAAATTTTCAAAAGATTTAAAGAAGTCTATAGAAACAAAAAAAGGGCTAAGACAAAAAAGAAGGGTACAATCCCCTCCAGCAAAAATTTTAGCTTTGTATATAATATTGGCCAAAAAGAAAACAAAAATTAATAGAAAAGAAAAATTTGTCAAATAAGAAATTTCTTTGTAAGAAAAAGACTTAAATATTAAATAGATAAACCCTATAAAAAAAACAAAAAGATTTAGCCAAACATCTATTTCTCTTCTTTTAAAATCTTGTAAAGAGGCAATAAAAATAAAAACGAGAACAAGAAGAAAAATTTCAGTTGCCATATTTTTCTTTTGCTCTAAACTGGCCGCCTTTCTTATAAACCCTGTATTTTCTTTTCAATTTTAAATCTTTTTTGGTTTTTCTTTTTTCTGGAAATCCATAATCCATTTTTTTTAAAATAAAATAAAATTTAAATATTTTGCTATATTATGCCTCTTAAAACTATAGAAGCTACTAAAGCAAGAATTAAAATTGACATTAAAGATATTAAAAAATAAGTTATTATTCCATATTGGAGATTGGTTGCAGTATCATAAGTCTTTTTAAGATCATCTTTCCCATATCTTATTGAAATTAAAGTCATTGTTAAAATAAAGATTATTTCAATTAAATAAATTCCTATTATTATCTGCAACCAATAAGGAGGTATCATCTCTTCTATTTTGAAAATATCTATCATTCCTAGTAAACCTTTTGGAAGACTTCCAACTATTCCTTCTTGACCTACAACGTTGGAAGTAAATTTTTTTAGAGTTAGCAGTATAGATGTTATCATTGTTGATAAACCTATTATTATTCCAGCTAGTAATGGTGCTAAGAAAGTCATGTTAGATTTCATATCTGAAACAATATCTGCTAATAAATCAGTTGTTCTCGCTTCAATTTTTTTTATGTTTTTTACATATTCCGAAATTGATAATAAAC
>JAWALV010000048.1:0-2838 GCA_038886595.1 Candidatus Pacearchaeota archaeon
AATACAGACAATTGGCAGAATAATGAGAATGCCAGAATTAAGATATTATGCTAACGATGAGTTAAACAAAGGTTTTATTTTTACTAACTTAGCAAACATTGAAATAACAGAAGATTACGCAAAAGATTACTTAACAATTTATGAATCAAAAAGAGACAATTCAATTTACAAACCAATAGAGTTGGTTTCCGTTTATCTGAAAAGGCAAAGAGAAAGGACAAGATTATCTGGAAAATTTGTGGAGATTTTTTTAGAAATTGCGGAAAAAAATAATCTTGCTAAAAAAATAGTAATCCAACCAGAAAAAATAGCTATGCCAATTATTGCAGATGGAAAAATTGTTGATGTTGATAAAAAAGGAGAAGTAGAACATAAAGGCCAAATAGAGATTAAACTTGACGATATTGAACTACAAAAGATTTTTGACAAATTCATAACAGATAATTGCTCACCTTATGCGCCGGTTGATTCAAGTGACAGAATGAAAACAGCTATTTACAAGTTCTTTAACCAAAAATTCAAACTAGAAAAATATGACCCAAGAGTTCAAAGAATTGTTGTAGCAAAAGAAAACAAACAATTATTTTCAAATATAATTGCGGAAGCGAAAGACAAATATAAAACAGAAGTAGTTGATAAATTAAGTGAAAGGAGAGAAAGAGAGATAACAGAAAAATGGGAAGTGCCTTTGATTGACTCTTATAAAAGCAATGTCAAAAAAGAGATTCATCCAAAATCAATAATGAAACCTTTCTTTATAGCAAAGAAAAGCGAGCCAGAAGAAATTTTTATGGCCATGCTTGACTCTTCTGATAAAGTTGAATGGTGGTACAAAAACAGAGAAGGCGAAAAGAAATATTTTGCTATTCCTTATGTTGAAGATGAAAAAGAATGGGCATTTTATGTTGATTTTATTGTAAATTTCAAAGATGGCTCAATAGGCCTATTTGACACAAAAAGCGGAATAACCGCAAAAGATGCAAAAGCAAAAGCCGAAGCACTTCAAAAGTATATAAAAGAACAAAACAAAAAAGGCAAAAAACTAGTCGGCGGAATTATTGCACAGAAAAGAAAAGGAGATGAAACTCTTTATTTTAACGACAAAGAGATTTACAATTATGACTCTAAATTAACTTCTTGGAAGGTTTTAGAGTTATAGGCTATTTTTTCTTTACAAAGTAATAAATTATCGCAGTTATTATGCTAAGAAGAAGTGCAAGAACTATCCAAAGAACTTTTTCGCTAGTTTTCATTCTTTTTTGCATTGCTAAAACATCATAAATAACCCAAACAGCACAAACAACCGCAATAATCCACAATAGGATTCTTAGCATTTTTCCTCTTTTTTATTTATTTTAATAAGAAAAAATGGTTTATAACCTTATTGCGATAGTTTTTTAAACCTTTCAAACTTTAATAAAAAATGGAAAAAAGCGTAAAAATAAGCTTAATCGTCTCTTTAACTTTAATTATTATTGCAGTTTTAATGGTGTTTACATTTCTTCAAATTAAAAATCCTCAAAAAAGCACAATTTCATCAACAGGAGAAGCAGAAATTTCTGTAATTCCAGATAAAGTTGTTATTTATTTAAATATTGAAACAAACGGCAGCAGTTCTAAAGAAGCAAACGAAAAAAACTCTAAGATTTACAACGATTTAACTAATAATTTGGAAAAAATTGGAATTAAAAAAGAAGAGATAAAAACAGCAGGTTTTAATATTTTTGAAGATGTTGACTGGACACAATACGGAAGAAAATCAAGAGGTTGGAAAGCTGTTCATTCTTTAGAAATAAGATTAAATTCCAATGAAAGCGAGAAGATTGGAAAAGCCATTGATGAAGCAATTAATTCTGGAGCAAATATTAGTTGGATAAATTTTGAATTAAGCAAGGATTTAGAGATAAAAACAAAAGCGGAGGTGATAAAGTTGGCCTCACAAGATGCAAGAGCAAGAGCAGAAGCATTGGTTTCTGGCCAAGGAAGAAAACTAGGAAAATTAATTTCAATTGAGGAGTCTTTTAGTTATTATCCTTGGAGATTTTTTGATATGGTCGCATTCGAAGGGCTTTCTAAAGAAAGTGTTGTTGCGGAGGCAAAAGCGAATATTAATCCATCAGAGAGAAAAATAAACGTGAGAGTTAAAGCTGTTTATGAGGTGAGATAATGGTAAAAGTAATGAACGCAGCTTTTGGAATAGGGATTGCAGTAATTCTTTTTATTGTTGTTGTCTTAGGGATCCAGGTTTTTTATAAAACTCCGACTTTAGAAAAAATTTGTCCTGACTATAACAAACCTTTGTATTATTATCCTGATTTTAATTCTTGTAACGAGACAATCTCTGTTAAAGAATGCAAAGAATGGCTAAAAAATCAGACAGCTTTTGATACCGAAAGAGACAAGCAACTTCAGGAATGCTATAAAAAATTTGATGAAGAAAATAAAAATTATAGGAAAAATGTTTTCATAATAACAAGTTTGATTGGAATAATTTTTGTTTTAGCAAGTTTGTATTTGATTTCTTTGACGAACATTGCTGCAGGTAGTGCTTTCTCAGGAATTGTTTTAATTATTTATGGTTTTGCAAGAGGTTGGCAAGGAACTGGAGACACTTTAAAGTTTGTGGTTAGCTTATTAGTTGCTATTTTGTTTGTTTTGGCTGCGTTAAAATTGAATAATAAACATTTTTAAGAAAAAAAATAAAAAATAATAAAAAGCTTTTTTTCTTATAATTTTTATGCAAGAAAAATTTCCTATAAGTAATTGTTATTTATGTGGAAAAGAAATAGAAAATAAGCAAGGTTTAATTTTATTTGAGGATCTTTATTCTACTTTTTT
>JAWALV010000049.1:0-2552 GCA_038886595.1 Candidatus Pacearchaeota archaeon
TTTTTTAATGTTGTTTAGAACTCATTTTGTTTTTTCACTTTTTATTTTTTTGATTAGTTATAAATCCTTAGATAATCTTTTCATTTTTTCTTTGTTTTTTATGTTTGCTGTTTTATTTGTTGACATAGACTCAAAAGAAAGTAAAATGGGAAAAATTTTAATTTTTAGACCTCTTCAATTTTTTTTAGAACATCGAGGAATTTTTCATAGTTTATTTTTTTGTTTTGCTTTTTCTTTTTTATTCTATTTTCTAGCCGGAAAAAGCGCGGCAATTGGTTTTTTTCTTGGCTTTCTTAGCCATTTAATTCTAGATTGTTTAACCTTGCAAGGAGTTATGCTTTTTTGGCCACTTTCAAAAAAAAGAGTAAAAGGATTCTTTAAAACAAATGGGATTTTTGAATGGTTTTTGTTTTCTCTTTTTCTTTTTTTGGATACTGTTATCGTTACTGCTATCTTTTTTAAAATAATATTTTAAAGAATATAAATATTTATAAAATAATTTTAGATGTTTTTTTTATGGCAGAAGATGTTGAAAAAATAAAAGAAGCTCTTTCTGATGAAGAAAAATCAAAGAAAAAAAAGAAAAGAGAGGAAGATGAGCCAAAATTGACAGATGTTCCTGGAATTGGGCCTGGAACTGTTGCCAAACTTGAAGCAGCAGGAATTTATGATTTGATGGGATTAGCTGTTTTAAGTCCTTCTGAATTAGCAGAATTAGCAGGTTTAGGAGAAGCAAGCGCAAGAAAAGCGATTCAGGCCGCAAGAAAAATGATGAACTTAGGTTTTTCCGACGGGCTCGAATTTGCTGAAAAAAGAAAAGAAATTTTTTATATTACTACTGGAAGTAAAAACCTAGATAACCTTCTGGGCGGAAGAGGAATTGAAACAAAAGCAATAACAGAGGCATACGGAGCATTTGGCAGCGGGAAGACGCAACTTGGTCTGTCTCTCTCTGTCAATGTTCAATTGCCTGTTGAAAAAGGAGGAGCGAATGGAAAGGCGGTTTTTATTGATACAGAAGGAACTTTTAGGCCTGAAAGAATAAAACAATTAGCAGAAAGATATGGGGCAAATCCAGAAAAAGTTTTAAAGAATATCCTGGTCGCGAGGGCCTTTAATTCAGATCATCAAATTTTGTTGCTTGATAAAGTTAATGAATTAATTAAAGACGGAGAGCCAATAAGATTAATTATTGTTGACTCTTTAACAGCGCATTTTAGAGCAGAATTTTCTGGAAGAGGGCAATTGGCGGACAGGCAACAAAGATTAAACAAGTATTTGCATCAGCTTTTGAAGTTGGCTGAACAACACAATTTGGCTGTTTATGTTACAAATCAAGTAATGGCTGATCCTGCACAAATGTTTGGTGATCCGACGAAAGCTGTAGGTGGGAATATCGTAGCGCACGCTTCTACTTATAGAATTTATTTAAGAAGAGGAAAAAAAGACACAAGAGTTGCAAAACTTATTGACTCTCCTAATTTACCAGACAATGAAACTGTTTTTGCAGTTGACGCGCAAGGTTTGAAAGATATTGAGGGCGTTGGAGATTAGTTCTTAAATACTTCTTAATAAATTTTTTATATTTTTAATATTTAATTGTGTCTTTCATAATTTTTTATGGAATTGTTCTTTTTGAGAGATGGTAACAAGAAAGAGTATTCTTTATTATTTATAACCAGACATTTTTACTAATTCTTCTAAACTTTTAAATCCAATATAATTTTTTCCATCTATCTTCCAAGTAGGATAACCTTTTATCTCGGCCATAAAACATTCTTCTGGTTTTTTATCACAATCAATATAATTTATATACTTAAAAGAATCTCCAAATAAAGATTTTTGTTTGTTACAAAAACTACACCATTCTGTTCCGTACATTATAGCACCTTTTTCTGCCAGATATTTTGCTAATTTTTCTTTATTATAATTTTCTATTGCTCTTCCAGTCATATTAAAATATAAATAAGCTCCACTAACTATCAATATTATTACTACTATAGAAGTGTAAATTAATATTTTATTCATTATTTTATATTAAAAAAATCATTTATAAATTTTACTTCTCCCTTAAAAATAATTAAACCAAGTTATTTTGCACATCGTTCATTATTTCACTAATATTTTTTGTGTTAGAATAGAAAATTACGGGTTCTTCACCTAATCTAGAAACTTTAACTTTTTTTCCGTATATGTCTCTTGCGTCTAAAGTATTATCTTTTAATTGTTTAGTTGTTCCCTCTTTTGCCCAAACAAAAACTATATTTTCACCGTTGTTTCTTCTAAATCCATAAAAGAAAACTTCGTTATTTAAAATTCGTTTTTCTATAAAGGTTGCATTGTTTAACCAATATGAAGTCATTAAAAATGCAGAAGTTTTTGGATGCGGGCCTCTATAATTAAAATCAAACCCGTATATATCTAACTGTTTTAATTCTGGAGGATTTGTTTTAGAAGCGAATATCAAAACATGCGGAGATACCACTTTAACACCTCCAGCAACCCATAAAATTGTTGATTTTATTGCCCTATTAAGTCCTCTATACCAATCT